>PLXB01000371.1 GCA_003151215.1 Ignavibacteriota bacterium | reverse complement strand
CGGCGGGCAAATATTCGATTCAAACGAGACCCGAAATCAAAACCGGAATTTCTTCATACGATCAATGGCAGTGGGTTAGCAACATCACGCTTAATGGTGGCCTTGCTCGAAAGCCATCAACAGCCCGACGGTTCGATCAGGATTCCTGATGTTCTGCATAAATATTTGACGTTCACTTCTATTTCATAACGTGAACGATACAACTTTTCTTTTTAAAGACCAATCCGGTCAGCCCAAATTATTTTGCGAGGAAATACTTCTTTCCGAACTTGCTTCAGAGTTTGGCACACCGCTCTATGTATATTCGGAGTCTCAAATTCTTAAGAATTTCAGAGATTTCAAGAATCTGTTTGCAGATGGAGATGGCAACTATGTATCCTATGCCATCAAGGCAAATTCGAATCTTGAAATTCTCAAGCTTCTTTCTGCTGAAGGAGCAGGGGCTTCAGTAGTAAGCGGCGGCGAATTGCGCGCGGCTCTGAAAGCCGGTTTCGATCCCGGTAAAATTACATTCGATGGCCCGGGCAAAACCGATGAAGAAATTACCTTAGCATTGCGATCAGATATTTTTGCAATCGATATTGAAAGCATTCAAGAACTTTCCGTAGTGAATGATATTGCTGCAAGTCTTGGCAAAAAGGCTCGCATCTGTGTTCGTGTGAATCCCCACGTAGATGCGAAAACACACCCTTATATTTCTACAGGACTTTCACACAATAAATTCGGCATTCCCTTTGAAAATGCCTTCGAAGCATATCACCTGGCAAATGAACTTTCAAATATTGAAATATCCGGAATTCATTGTCATATCGGGTCACAGATTACGACACTTGCTCCGTTCATTGAAGCAGCTATATCTATCGCTCAATTTATTTCACAACTTAAGACACAAGATGGGATCACCATAGGACATATTAATTTCGGCGGCGGAATGGGCATACAATATAAATCCACCGTCAGTCATGATTTATTAGGCACAGAAGAGGATAACCTTCTTCCCTCCCTTTTTACACAGAGTTTCAAGAACTCTGTTTTGCCAATACTCTCCGGCACCGGCTGCACATTTAATTTTGAACCGGGAAGAGCGATAGTAGCTAATGCTGGAGTTCTCCTTGCAAGAACGCTCTATACGAAGTCAAATTTAGAGAAACATTTTGTAATTATCGATGCCTCGATGACTGAGCTCATTCGTCCAAGTCTCTATCACGCCTACCATCAGATCGTACCGCTTGAGTTAAATAAGAATACATCGCAAGTTACCTATGATGTGGTCGGTCCTGTTTGTGAGTCGACCGATTTTCTTGCGCAAGACCGATCACTTCCAAAAATGGAACGAGGTGATCTGCTTGCAATACTTTCGACAGGAGCATACGGGTATGTACTGGCATCGAATTATAATCTTCGGACTCGTGCTGCCGAAGTTTTAGTAAAAGGAAACTCATATCGAATAATTCGTAAACGCGAGCTTATAGAAGATATTATCGAATAAAAATTCATGGGCAGAAAAGAGATCAGATTAGCGGTTGTCGGAGCGACCGGCGCAGTAGGTGCAGAGATGTTCCGTGTTCTCGAACAGCGTGATTTTCCCTATTTTAATTTGGGTGCTTTTGCAAGCGAGCGTTCAAAAGGAAAGAAAATTACCTGTAAAGGAAAGGAATATACTGTTGGAGTTACAACCGGCGATGTATTCAAAGATATTGACATTGCGCTCTTCAGTGCCGGAAGCGAGACGACGAAAGAATTCAGAAAAGCGGCAAAGGATGCAGGATGCATCATCATTGATAACTCAAGCGCATTTCGTATGGCGCCTGAAGTGCCGCTGGTGATACCCGAGATAAATGGTGAAGACATTAAGAAGCATCAAGGTCTTATTGCAGTGCCCAATTGCTCGGCCATTGTCATGCTAATGGCTGTCTATCCTATTTCATTGGTACAGCCTATAAAACGTATTGTTGTATCCACGTATCAAGCAGTAAGCGGAGCCGGCGCTAAAGCGCTTGCCGAGTTAGAAGAGCAATCGAGAGATATTTCCCAAGGCAAGAAAGTAACACCAAAAGTATTTCCATATCAAACAGCATTCAATCTATTCAGCCACAATACTTCCATCAATAAAGAGGGCTATAATGGTGAAGAATGGAAGGTCATTCATGAATCGAAGAAAATCTTGCATGACGATGCAATTTCAATCACTGCGACTTGCGTGCGTGTACCTGTCCATCGCGCACATAGCGAAAGCATTAATATTGAATTCAGAGGCTCACGGCCTTCGCTTGATCAGATTCGAGCAGCTATTACTAAATTTCCGGGTGTACTGCTGGTAGATGACCGCGAAAATAATTATTTCCCTATGCCGCTGGAAGCCTCGGGAAAAGATGAAATACTCGTTGGTCGAATTCGTAATGACATAAGTAATGTCAATGCCATTGATCTCTTCGTATCCGGCGATCAGCTCCGCAAAGGCGCTGCACTCGACGCAGTACAGATCGCAGAATATATAGTCCAAAACGATCTTTTCTGATGCTTGAAACGGAAGAGGAATTATTAGCTCTACCCAGAACTTCTGCTGGAAAGAAATTTGAGCAGCGGCTCCGTAAAACTCAGAAAAATAATTTCAGGCTGGGGATCTGGAGCGGCGTTCTCTATAACTTAGGGTGTTCTTTTATTTCGAGGACGACAGTTCTTCCGAGTTTTTTTTCTTACCTAACAAATTCCAGCGCATTGATCGGCATTGTCGGCACGTTTCAGGATGTGGGTTGGTATCTTCCTCAACTCCCGGCATCCTCCTGGGTACAGCATAAGCCGCAGAAGATGCCCATGTACCGTCTTTCGACAGCCCTTCGCATTTTCTTTTTCTTCGGACTGGCGTTGATCACCATGTTCTCAAGCGATCCTTCTTTGCTGCTCGTAGTATCGGTAGTCTCGCTTTTCTTTTTTTATATGTGTTCTGGACTTGGCGGAGTCGTTTTCATGGAGCTTTTTGCAAAGGCAATCCGTCCCGAAAAAAGAGGAGTTTTTCTTGGCATCAGAATGGCATTAGCCGGAATACTTTCTGCAACGATCGGCGCATGGTCCATCGGATTTCTCCTCTCTTCCGCAGAATTCCCATTGAACTATGGATTTGTATTCCTCGCCGGTGCTGTATTCTCATCGATTGGACTTCTTTGTATGGCCGTAATGCGCGAGCCGCGCGACCTTCATAAAACCACTAAACGTTCGCTTCGAGAACAGATACGGGCAGGATTACATCTTCTTCGGAGCGATCACCGCTTTCGTTACTACGTAAAAACCCGTCTTCTCCTTTCGCTTTTTCCTCTGGGACTTCCCTTCCTTTTTCTTTTTGCAAAAAAACAGCTTGGGTATCAATCGACAGAGATCGCAATCTTTATAACAACGGAATGCATAGGACTTGTAATTTCAAATTATTTTTGGTCTCGGTTATCGCAGCGTGCATCGAATAAAGCAGTACTCCTGGTCTCGGCTATAATCGCAATATTGATACCATTGATGGTTATTTGCTTCTCGGCATTTTCATTGCCGCGCAGTGCATTTGCAATAGTTTTCGCTATAGCTGCAGCCGTTGACTCCGGTTATACTATCGGCGGCATGAGCTATCTCGTTGAAATTATTCCTGAAAAGGAGCGGACAACATATTCTGCACTCTACAATACATTACTTGCTTTTCCCATTCTGCTTTCATTTCTTGCCGGAATGTTGCTCGATAGTTTTGGTTTTGTCGTACTGTATAATATTCTTCTTCTCTTTGCAATTATTTCCGTGGTATTTGTGAGCAGGTTGGAATCCTCCCCTGCACCTCATTCGACTATCCAATAGAATGTTTGATTGTAAATTCGTGTTTGAGGCTTGATGCTTCAAGCCAGCAACGCCATTCAGGCAATTCTACCTTTTGTTTATGGAACACTGCTCTTCGGATTCGCAAGTGTTTTTGCCCGACCGGGTAGAAAAAGAACATGGCTATTTCCGGCTGTACTCGTCGCCCTCGTTCTCCATACGGGATATATCGGCTTATATACAGTCGTAGCCGGTCATTGTCTATTGACGACAAGCCATGAGCTTTTTTCTCTGATCGCCTTTACTCTTCTTGCAACCTATGCAATAGTCGAACTCCGCCCCAATCAAGTTTCAGCTGGTACTGGCGCAATGGTATTTCTTGTCGCTTTTATATTCCAGCTTATCTCTTCTCTCTCTTCGCATTCAGGTTCTGCTTCATCGAATCCGATCTTCAGCGATCCGATATTTAATATTCATGTGACAAGCGCTGTTTTCGGATATGCAGCACTGACCTTAGCGACGATCTATGGCTCTCTTTATCTTTTGCTGTATCGTTCAATGAAGAAGAATACATTCGGTCCTATATTTCAAGAGCTTCCAAGCTTGGGCAGATTGGAGCGTTTTGGTATTCGTGCCTCTGCTGTGGGGTTTGTATTCTTAAGTATTTCGATTTTATTCGGAGCCCTTCTGGTGGGCAAAATAACTCCGGTAGGGCAAAGCTCAAACTATTTGCTCGACCCCAAAACCATCGCTACAATCCTGACATGGCTTGTATTCGGATTAACACTTGTCATTCGCAGGGTAGCAAAAATTGAAGGGAAAAAACTCGTGATCTTCTGGATGTCAGGCTTTGCATTGACACTCATTTCGATGACAATTATTAATGCCTTTGGCACAGAGTATCATAATTTCCTCTAATGCCGTCAAAACTAATTGCCATAGGACTTTCGCATCATTCCGTTCCCGTTGAATTACGGGAAAGAGTGACGTTTTCCCCAACTGAAATTAGAAATGTCCTTGTGCGACTTAAAGAGGCAATATCCGATGAAGCTCTTCTCATCTCTACATGCAATAGAACCGAGCTCTATGTGCGTCCGGTGCATGATGAATTGTCTTCGGATTACCTGATCGATTTTCTCCTCGAGGCGAAAGGACTTCCACTCGAAATTCGTATCGAACTCAAAAAAGAATTTGCGAGACTTTCCTATTGTGATGCTATAATTCATCTTTTCGAAGTAAGCGCAGGGATTGATTCTCAGATATTGGGCGATCAACAGATATTCGGGCAGATAAAAGAATCTTTTCGAATTGCCGAAGAGATCGGTTCGACCGGAACATTCATGACAAAACTTGCACATGCATCATTCCGAGTTGCAAAGCGAGTCCGATCTGAAACGCAGTTGACTGCCGGAGCAGGAACGATCAGCTATGCAGCAGTTGAATTCGCACGAAAAGTTTACGACGATTTTCGCAACAGGTCAGCACTAATCATTGGCGCTGGTGAGACGGCAGAACTTGCTGCATCATACTTGATTGAAAAGAAGATCGGCAAACTTTATGTTGCCAACCGCACCGAAGAGAATGCGAAGAAGATGCTACTAAACCTTAGCAAAGAAGGACAGCTTCCTCCGAATGCAACTCTTCCTCTGAGTGAAATTCGCTCTGTGCTTGGTCAGGTTGATATTGTTATCAGTTCAACCGGAAGCGATGATCTTATTATTCAAAAATCCGATGTAGAGCATGCGCTCGGTATAAGAAAATCATCCGTGCCTCTTGTTTTAATAGATATTGCCGTACCACGCGATATTGATCCTGAAGCCGGAAAATTACCCAATGTTTTTGTTAAGGATATTGATGATCTATCGGCAATAGTAGATCAAAATCTTCAAAAGCGCAAAGCTGAATTGCCAAGGATCAAGGGAATTATCAATCACAAATTCGAGAATTTTCTTGAGCTTTTTACAAAGCTTGAAGTTGGTCCAACTATTGCCGGACTTCGCAAACGCTTCGAAGAAATTCGCCACGAAGAACTTGAGCGCCATCGCTCTAAACTTCCGGCCGAACAGTTTAAAGAACTTGATGAAATGACGCGCAAGATGATGAATCGGCTATTACATACACCGACCGTTATGCTGAAAGAACCGCGCACAACAAAAGATGATATGCAGGCACGGATCGAGATGGTACGACTCCTTTTTGCTTTGGATGAAGAAATAAAATCAGATAATAATTAATGAACTTCACCCGCCCCACTTTGCGAATCGGCTCACGCGGAAGCGAACTCGCCCTATGGCAGTCCAATCATATCAAAAGCAAATTGGAAAGCCTTTATCCGAATTTAACAGTCACTCTTGAGATCATCCACACCACCGGTGATAAAATTTTAGATTCGCCTCTTTCACTTATCGGCGGTAAAGGAGTTTTCACTGTTGAACTCGAACGTGCACTCTTAAGAAATGAAATAGATATTGCCGTTCATAGCCTGAAAGATCTACCGACACAACTTGGTGAAGGACTTGCTGTTGCCGCAATACCCGCGCGTGCGAATGTTGAGGATGCCTTTCTTTCTAATACACCGGCAGCAAAGCTATTTGAACTTCGTAAAGGGGCTACAATAGCAACTGGGAGTTTGCGCAGGAAGGCACAAATTCTTGCTAGACGTCCGGATTATCAAATAGTAGATATTCGCGGAAACGTGCCGACTCGCATCCGAAAACTTCGCGAAAGTGATTGGGATGGGATGATCCTTGCATCTGCAGGTATGGAAAGACTCGGGCTTGGAGGAGAAATTGCTCACCACATTCCGACCAAAGATATGCTTCCTGCTCCCGGGCAAGGTGCCCTTGCCATAGAAGCTCGGAATAATGATGTTGAAGTTGCAAAGCTGCTCTTTCCTTTGGAAGATCAAGCGGCTCGCCTTTCTTCTTCAACTGAACGTGAGATTCTTCATGCTCTCGGAGGCGGCTGTCAGTTGCCTTTGGGTACATTTGTGCGTAAGGAGGGTGGTGAATATTTGATCGACGCCTGCATAGCATATCCAAGCGGTAATGGAATGCTTAGATCACAATTGCATTCGAATGAAACATCATTGATCCAGAATGCAAAAAAGATCGCCGAAGAATTCTTATCAAAAGGCGGCGCACAGATGATCGCGTATTTAACCGATATGGAACAAGTTGAGAAAACTTATTAAGATGCCCAAAGTACTTCTCACCCGCCCTTTTCAGCGAATTGCCGATGATAATAGCTTTAGCTTTACGCTGCAATCAAATGGTGTCGATGTCGTCGAAATTCCGATGATAACGATTGATTATCCAAAAGATACAACTACACTCGATCTATCGCTCAAACGCCTTGCCGAAAAAGAATTTGATTATTGTGTGCTTACCAGCCCGACGGCGATAGAATATTTTCATTCGAAAGTCACTGATCTTGGAATTGCAGATGCTATTCGTTCATCGGTAGGTTTTGCAACCATAGGAACAAAGTCCGCGGAAAAACTTTCGCAATTCGGATATAAGCTTGCTCTGCCTCTTCCCCATCAAAATGCCGGCGCTGCTGCATTGCTCATCTCACTTCGCACATTTGATATTCGTGGGAAGAAAACACTGATACTTCAATCGCAGATCGGGATGGTCGTGCTTACCAGAGCATTCGAAATGTGCGGAGCAGAAGTTGAGCGGAAAGTTCTTTACGAAACGACGGGTCCATCGCTTCATGATTCTGCCAGACTCCTTCAGTTATTTGAAGCGGATCTTACGGGACGTCCGGATATTATCGCATTCTTCTCGCCTTCTGCTGTAGAATTCTTCGTTCGAACTCTGGCAGAAATGGGCACAAGCCATCTTTCATCATTGCCGACTCTTGCAGCGATCGGTGAAACGACGGCAAAAGAGATCGAATTACTCCTGCGCCGCAGACCTGAAATAGTAGCAAGAAAAGCGAATCAGGAATCACTGGCTGAGGATATTCTTAACTATTTAAAAATACGCTCAAATTAATGAAGCAAAAGTTACAAAACGATCTTCTGGTTCGTGCTGCACGCCGCGAAAAAACTGAACGCGCACCGGTATGGTTTATGCGCCAAGCAGGAAGATATTTGCCTGAGTATAGAGCACTTCGCTCTAAGTACGATTTCCTTACAATGGTAAAGACTCCTGAACTTGCTGCAGAGGTAACAATTCAACCTGTCGATCTAATTGGAGTCGATGCTGCTATCATTTTCTCCGATATTCTCACTGTCCCCGAAGCAATGGGAATGAAACTCATAATTGAAGAAGGCAAAGGCGGTCCACGGTTTCCTGATCCGATCAGGCTTTATACTCAGATTCGTGACCTTAAAGATATTGATCCATCTCGCGATCTGAAATATGTCGCCGATGCAATAACACTAACTGTTGAAAAGCTCGCGGGTAGAGTGCCACTTATCGGCTTCAGCGGCGCACCCTGGACACTGTTTTGTTATATGGTCGAAGGGGCAGGTTCGAAAGATTTCCGCCATGCAAAGGAGATGATCTTTACGCGCCCCGAAGAAGCACATAAGCTTTTGCTCAAGATAGCAGGGGCTGTTAGTGATTACCATGTCATGCAGATCGAAGCAGGAGCTGATGTCGTTCNNTATATCGGCGATATTGTACGTGATGTAAAAAAACGCACGAGTAACCGAGCACCGGTCGTCGTCTTTTGTAAAGGAGCAAATCATTCTTTGGCTGAGATTGCAGCAACAAGTTGCGACGTTGTAGGACTCGATTGGACTATAAATTTAGCCGATGCAAAAGAGCTAATCGGAAATGAAGTCGCTTTACAAGGTAATCTCGATCCAGCATTGCTCTTTGCATCTGAGGAAATCATTACCGAGCGTGTCAATGAGATTGCCGATCATATGGGTGATTGTACCGGACATATCTTTAATCTTGGTCACGGTATTACACCCGATGTATTGCCCGATAGAGCGAGAGCGTTTGTCAATGCAGCGAAATCGGCTTATACAAAGCGTTAATAATGTCTGATTCCTTAAGAACACGAGCAACGGAATTTCTGCAAACTCTTCAGGATGAGATAACATCATCATTAGAAGCGCTTGAGGGTGGAGCAACATTTCGTGAAGATAACTGGGAACGACCGGGAGGGGGTGGGGGCAGAACGCGTATTCTTAACGAAGGAAGTATTTTCGAAAAAGCCGGAGTAAATTTTTCTGCAGTTCACGGCGATTCTCCAAAGATGCTTCAAAGCGGAAATGAACCATCTTCCTTCTTCGCAACAGGCGTTTCTCTTGTGCTTCATCCCCGCTCTCCGAAGATACCAACCGTTCATGCAAATTTTCGTTACTTCGAGCAATCGACAGGCGAAGTATGGTTCGGCGGAGGTATCGATCTTACTCCCTACTATCTTGTTGAAGAAGATGCCGTACATTTTCATTTGGTTATTAAAGCAACCTGCGATAAGCATGATCCGACGTATTATCCGAGATTCAAGAAATGGTGTGACGAGTATTTCTTCATCAAGCACCGGAACGAAACTCGCGGCATCGGCGGCATTTTTTTCGATAATCTTTCTGGTGCCGATATGCGAGAGCGGGAAAAGATATTCGCATTCGTTCAGCACGCAGCGCATTCGTTTTTGCCCGCATACATTCCAATTGTCGAGAAACACAGGGGCGAGAGTTACACTGATGAAGAAAAGCACTGGCAGCTTTTGCGTCGCGGAAGGTACGTGGAGTTCAATCTTGTTTATGACCGTGGCACCCGTTTTGGCCTCGAAACAAATGGCCGGACAGAGAGTATTCTGATGAGCCTGCCTGCCGTTGCAAGATGGGAATACGACGCTCATGCCGCCATCGGCTCGCCGGAAGCAAAACTCGAAGATGTGTTGAAGCATCCACGAGAGTGGGTGCGTTGACACTCTGCGAAAAATTGAAAATTGCTTCCTCAATCACGTCATTGCGAGGAACCCCGGAGNNTCGCTCGCAATGACATATATAAATATTAGTCAACATGCGAATTCTATTCGTTCTCTTACTCGGCTTTTCGACCCACACTTTTTTTTTACCACAACAATCTCTTGCGTCTCTCCTATCTGTAAAATCAGACAGCGCCGCAAAACCGATGACGCATCGCGATTCGATCCGTGAGCGCTATCTCGATAGTGGCGCATGGAATTACTCTCTATACTCGAAAGAGCGTGCCAAATACATCGATAGCGCCATCGCGCTTTCGCATGACGACGCCTATCTATGGCAGCAGCGCGGAATGCCGCTCATGAAACAGATG
>PLXB01000126.1 GCA_003151215.1 Ignavibacteriota bacterium | reverse complement strand
GACGCGAGATCAACTTCAGCGCCTGCACTACTTCCTGCGTTTGCTGATGCTCGATGCCGGCATAAAGATCTTCTTCATTCTCGCGAATGATGACCATATCCACTTTAGGTTTTAGCGTTTCGATAAAGGGTGGATATGCGGCAACAGGGCGTACATTTGCATACAAGCCAAGTGACTTGCGAATAGTGACATTCAAACTCTTCACACCGCCGCCTTGCGGAGTTGTGATCGGAGCTTTCAGGAAAACTTTTGTGCGGCGGAGCGTATTCCATGATGAATCTTCTATGCCGGAAGAGATTCCTTTTTTATAAAGTTTCTCTCCGATCTCAATCACTTCCGGCGCGATCATTGCCCCTGCCGCATCGAGAATCCGAAGCACGGCTGTCATGATCTCCGGTCCGATGCCGTCTCCGTATGCTACAGTAATTGGTGTTTTTATTGCCATGAATTGAATTTAGAGGGCGTATAACAGTTATTTGAATACGAAGAATCCGAAGTGAGGAAAGATTGGGGAAGAGATACTCTTAAAATTTTTTATAAGAATCCTTAATCAAGAGGACATTAGGTTCTATTTTCAAAGTTTTAGCAAGTTTTTCGAATGCAGGGAAAGCCATACCTACTTCGCCACGTTCGAAGCGGGCAATATAATTTGGATGTAAACCGGACTTAATTGCGAGAGCTTCTTGGGTTAAATTTCGAAGTTTTCGAAAACCTTTGATATTCTCCGCGACTATTTCTAAAAGTTTCACTACTCTAAGTTACTTACTTTGTTTACTAAGTAAGTATCCATTGCGAGATAGTTATCTAAATAATGTAGTATATTTGGAGGAGATATTTTTGTGTCTCTTGGGAAAAGTCCGTTCCGCCTTCCCCAAATCATAATTTACAAAGCGGAGCTGTAGTAATTTCTTAATAATACTATAATGAAAACACTTAATGTATTTAATCGTATTGCTTTAAATGGAGCGGGGATTATTCTTGCTTTAATCGTCGTTTCGACGAGCGTGAAATCGCAATGCCCAACGGATATACATCCTATTTCAGGTGAGACAGGCTATGTTGCTTGGGGAGGACCATACACGGATTATGGCGTTCTCATCCCAGGCACTAGCTGCACAATGAACATCACATATTGTTCACGAGGTGTTATTGGAAAGATTCAGCGATACATTGAGGAAATTGATTCAGTTTCTTCCGGTTGTGATAGCTTAACATGGGCTTCTGTTATCCTTGCAGCGCGTGAATATATGTTTACAAGTCTGGCAACAGATCCCTGTGGCGGAGGTTATACGATTACTGTCGCATCTGTATTTACGGCATCATGCGCAGACATGGAAATCAGTCCTTACTATGCTTGCAAATTTTGTCCAGGTGCTTACTGTGCAAAACAATGTGATGTTTGCACTGATATTCTTACAGGACAGAAAGTTGAGTCAAATTGTTCATTTACTCAAATCGGTACTGCTGATTGTACTACTGCTCCAGCTGGCTGGCCGAATTTATCAGTAGGTAGTACTCTCAGTAATATAAACTCATACCCTTCGTCGTGGTTGAATCAATGTTTTCTGGATCAGTCGACATGTAGCAATTAATTCATTACGATGCTTACCAGACTCTCAGCGATTACACTGTTTCTTGCGCTCACAGCATTTGCTGTGGGCGCTAGGGCACAAATTCTTTGGCATCTTATTCATAGCGATCAAATTGCTGATACAATATTTGCGTTTCAATCGATTTCTTGTTCGGGAAATAATTGCACGACAAGTGCGGTAATATTCGTCGGATCATCGTATAAACAAACTGTACTCTTTTATGAAAGCACTGATGGAGGCAAGACATGGTTTTCCCAAGTTCCGAATGTCAGTTATCCTACTACTTTTAGGGATTATGGATTCACGAAGATTCAGCGAATCGATTCGTTAAATATCGTTGGGATAAGTGACTCGGGTTTTGTCATTCGTACATTTGACGGCGGTGAAACTTGGGAGCGGCAGTCATGCCCTACTCCCTATATCCTTATGGATGTTCATTTTTCCGATCCGATGACGGGAATAATCGGTGGCGGAGGCAACCCTTATCAAATATTTATTACTTCAGATGGTGGCAGGCATTGGGACTTTGCGCCTTTTCCTGGACTTGGATTATGGCAATGCCATTCTTATGGCAGCGGGAAATTTCGTTTTTTTAAATATAAAGCCGGTCCATTTTATACAACATACGATAATTTCAGGACCGTAGATTCGACAAAACCTATGTTTGATTCTCTTGTGACGCCGAGATGGTACGCATATCTAATAACCAATTGCACGTTTGGAGGCGGTGATACAATCCTTGGATATGGGACTTTTTTTCAAAAAGATACTATTCCCGCATTTGGCGGCTACGGTCTCATAATGCGATCAGTTGATGGTGGCAGCCACTGGGAGAAGCCTTATACTTTTCCGACTGAATTCTTCTCTCAAATAGATTATACAACACAACTGGATCGCGATACAGTAATAGCAATAGGGATGTCAAATCCGAATATACTTCTGAGTACAGATAGAGGGTATTCGTGGAAGGTAGATTCTTTGTTGATGGATACCAGCTACTACACAAGCACTGCGGGTGGCATATCAATGGCGGGTGACGGACATCCTATTGCTATACTAAGCCCTGGCCAGGGCAATCAATCAATATTACTGCGCGGAGAATGGGCAAAATTACATGTTGATTATATAGAGCGCATTATTTATTTTACGAAGATTTACCCAAATCCAGCATCGGGGGTTGTAAATATTACTTCGATAGATGTATCCAAACCGATTCACATCATGGATATTTTTGGGAATGAAGTGATGCACGGTATATTATCTGATCAAGGAAAATTGACGCTCGATGTTTCAAAACTATCCAAGGGAGTATATGACGTACTTATCGATCATTATGATAAGCGTTTCGCAGTTGGGAAGATCGCAGTAATAGGGAATTAGGGCTTAGGAATTTTAAAAATATTTTACATAATTATCTCCTGTTCTTTATATTGTAATTCATAAAGAGTCCTGTAAATTCCACTGAGGGCAAGGAGTTCTATATGCGTTCCCATTTCCCTGATTTCGCCTTTATGCATGACGATGATCTTATCGGCTTTTTGGATTGTCGATAAGCGGTGGGCGATGACAATAGACGTTCTGCCTTTGAGAAGTTTTGTGATGGCATTTTGAATCAGAATTTCCGACTCCGTATCGATGCTTGATGTCGCTTCATCCAAGATCAGAATTCGCGGATCGTAAGCAAGCGCGCGGGCGAAGGAAAGCAATTGCTTCTCGCCGACAGAGAGAATTGCGCCTCGCTCCTTTACATGAGTCTGATATCCTTTCGGCAAACGATGGATAAAGGGATCGGCGCCGACAGTAATTGCGGCGATCCGGGCGCGCTCAGAAGAGATTTCCGGATTTCCAAGTGTGATATTATTTTCAACATCGGCACTGAAGAGAAAAACATCCTGCAATACGATGGCAATATTTTTTCGGAGTTCGTGCGCATCGACATTGCGAATATCAATCCCGTCAATAAGTATTTGTCCCTTCTGGAATTCATAAAAGCGAGTCATGAGGCTGGTAATAGATGTCTTTCCTGCGCCTGTTGCTCCGACGAATGCAACGGTTTCGCCCGGTTTGACTTTGAAGGAAACATCTTTGAGCACATAGTCTTCATCATTATAAGCGAACCAGACATTACGGAATTCTATTTCTCCGCGAACACTGCCCAGCGGCACAGTCTTTTCTGAAGTCGGGACCGTAGTATTATCATCAAGCAGTTTAAAGAGCCGCTCACTCGATGCCATTGCGCTTTGCAGGATATTATATTTTTCAGCCAGATCGCGGATCGGGCGGAAGAACATTTCCGTCCACATAATGAAGGAAATGATCGTGCCGACAGTCACTTGCTGACCGAGAAGTTCATGCTTTCCCAGAATGAGTGTTCCGCCGTACCAGACGATCATGCCGAATGTAACGGCAGAAAGAAAATCAACGGTAGGATAAAAGATCGCATAATAAAAGACCGATCTAATATTTACATCCGTATGGTCGCGGTTGATCTTATCGAATTCTTTGAATGTTCGTTTTTCCTGTCCGAATAATTGAACCGTGATGATTCCCGATACGCGTTCATTCAGGAATGCATTCATTCGGGCGACTAAGAGACGAATATCGCGATATGATTCGCGCGCTTTTTTCCGGAATATTGCTGTTGCGATAAGCAGGAAAGGGAATACGCAGACCACCATCAGAGTGAGTTTCCAACTAATGGCGAACATAAAGATAAAGATCCAGACGATGACAAAAATATCGGCGAAGACCATGATACTGCCGGAAGTGAAAAGCTCGTTAAGCACTTCGATATCACTTGTCAGGCGGGTAACAAGTCTTCCAACAGGATTCTGATCGAAGAAACGAAGAGAAAGCGTTTGAATATGTTCGAATAGCTCTTTACGAAAATTATAGATCGTTTTCTGACCGATCCATTGCGTGATGATAGACTGCGCATATTGCACCGCAGCTTGAAAAATAACACTGGCAACAAGAAGGGCAAGAATTCCGTAAAGTCCCGGGAAATCATTCTTTAAAATGTAATCATCGATCGCCTTCATTACGAGAAACGGACGGAGGGGACCGAGCGAGGAGATCAAAATAGTAACGACAATAGCTCCTGTAACCTGCCACTTATAAGGACGGAGGTACTTTAGGAGTCGCTTCATTAAACGCGCATCATACGCTTTTCCTAATAATTCTTCTTCATGAGCCATAGTTCATGTAATATAACAAGCAAATTGAAAAAAAAGTCGATGGTCGATTGTCGAAGATAAAAAAAGAATTCCATTTCGGAGATGTGCTAAAACGAGAACTTTATCTCCAGTGTCGGATAAAAATTCGATACAGTCGTGCTCCTATGCGTTAACCGCCATGTGCCCTCGACTTGAAGGATATTATAAATGTTGCCGATGCCGAAACCGATTTCGGAATATGGCTTTTCTGCAGTGACAGGAGCGCCGACCGGTACAGCGCCTCCGAGCTCGATCTGCCCGATGCCGGCATGCAGCAGCCAATGAAGATCGAACTGATCGAGAAAATGAATTCCAAGCAGGCGGGTAGGAAGATCGTAGAAGTTATGCTCGAGATTCAGAGACCACATCCTATCACCCTGAAATTCGAACGGACTCAGACCACGAAAATATCTTTCATGAGAAAAAAATCCGCTTCGGGATTCGAAGAAAAAGTAATCCCAGGGTGGCAGCGGACCGATCAGCCAGGGTGGATATTCCTTGCTGAGCAATGTCGAATAGCGTCCTGTAAGTTCGGTGATGCCGAGTCCTCCGAAACGCTTACTGCCTGTTAGTTCGAGCTGCAAAGTTGAAAAAGTGTATTCACTACCGATTTGTGATGAAGTATATGCCAGTGTACCCGAGCTTTGTAACTGAAAATTGCTAAATGAGCGAACATCGGAAAGAGTGAGATCGAACATGCTGAGTGCATGTTTGGTAGTGGTCGGTAAAGAAGTCACGATACGGTTTAGGGTATCGGTATTCCAAAGGTGGGTGTTCCGATATGTAAAGGAAGCCTCAAATCCATAGCCGGGTGTCAGATCAAGAGTTGCAGTAAATCCTTTCTCATGATAAAACTCCTGGTAATCTTTATTGTAGATAAGCGAAGTTATCGTATTGAATACCGATCCATACGCATCTCCTCGGGCAGTGAGGTCATCAAAATATTTTGCTTCGAGCGAGAGGAGTACGACAGGCACCTTAACAACCTTGCCGGTAAGTCCGGCACTCAAATTGCCGGTAACATAATTCTGAGTAGTAGTCGTCCAGAGTATTCCTTGCTTAAATCCGATTTCGTATTTCCAAAGCTTATCATTTAGTCCATATGCAACACCGCCGTCTAAAAAGAGAGGGAAGGAACGATCAGGAGTTAATTGCTTTGAGAGACCGAAACGCCAACCCTCGATATGATTATAACGAGGTATATCAATATAATTGAGAAGAGCGAGGAGGTCAATTCCGCCGGAAGAGTCTTTCTTTGCTTCGGCGACCGTGCTATCGATACGATGATAAGCCATCTCTTCATCCTTTGCAAGAGGTATGGAGCGGTTCGAAGCCCACTTCGCTGTATCGACCGAATCTGCCAGTGGCGCGACTCGGTGTCGGTTCGCTCCGAAAAGAGAATCCTGTACTCCTTTATTGATCGAATAATTCTGCAGGACAGAAAGTAATTCGAATTTAAATTCCGGAACAAATGGCAATTGCAATTTTACTGACACGTTCGTTCGAAGATCCACCGGGAGGTAGAAGTTATTATCGAATAGTTCAAAGGTTTGCTGCAGATGGAGATTCTTAAGAGGAGCGATCTTCACCGCTTCGCTCGGCGAAAGGTCGAGATAGGCAATAGTATAATCGGTTTGATCGATCCAAAGAATACCTTCAAATCCCTCAGTAAGTAAATTCGGTTCGACGGAAATTTGATAAACGCTCGCGCCGTTTATCACTCCCGTTCCCTTCAGATCGTAATCATAAGAACTAAAAGCATCGTCGGCGGCGGGACCAATGAGTGAAAGATCATCGAACTCCAGGCGATTATCGTAAAAGTTCACGATATCGCCGATACTAAACGCATTTAATTGCGGAGGAAAGTTGGCTGTCTGTCTGCGTGAAGTAATGATCTCGGAAAATCCTTTATCCATTTTNNCTCAGATTCCAGCGCGAATAAGCAGAACATTGATAATCATTTAATTTTGCCTGCCATTCCTTTTTCCTTCGAATCACTTCATGCATAATTCTCCGCGCTTCGATCCGGCTTGCGTCGCCGGAAACAATAATTTCTTTTCCGATAATGGCCTCTACTGCAAGAGAAAAATTTCTTTCTATCGAGGAATTCATCGTTACGGAGATCGTATCTGGCTTATATCCGATTGCCCGTATCCGAAGCCGATATGATTTTCCGCTATCGAGAGAAATGCTGAATGCTCCTTCTTTATTTGCGATCGTCCCTTGCTGAGAACCAAGAATGCCGATCGATGCACGCGG
Organism: Ignavibacteriota bacterium; assembly: GCA_003151215.1. The sequence continues at coordinate 4,696 of PLXB01000126.1, read as the reverse complement.
AATAATTTCGCCGGTTTCTTTGCTTTTAATAGTCCCTCTAAGATGAACTTCTCCTGAAGTTTGGGCAAAAACGGAATTCGATCCGACTAATNNAAACAAAAAAGGGAAAAGTAGTGCATGAAGAACTATTATGAAGTTTTAATTTTACAATTTTAGAATTTTTTAACAGCCTCCTCCCGCGCCTTCGTACACCTGCTCCCATATATCTCCTTTTTTCTTTAAGAGAACATAATCCCAGTTTTTCATATAGAAAACCTGTTGAATGACTATTTCACAAATCCCATCACCATCAAGATCAATAACGTCGACAAATTTAGAAGTGTGGGTTTCTTCCGGAATTGCGGGATCAGGGTAGTGCGAGAAAAGTTGAGTAAATCCACCCGGTGAAGGTTCGAGTATCATAACAAGAGAATACTGAATGTTCCCATCGTAATTGGTTCGCTTAACCGACTCTCCATTTATGAGATAACTGACAAGGTATTTAGGTTTTCCGTCACCGTTAAGATCGACAGCCCGGATTTCCCTTACTTGCATATCTTTCGCATATTCTTTTTTTACTCCCCTGCGAATGAATTCCAATTTTGCATATTTGTAAAGAGAATCCTCAAGTAATGAATCTACAGAGAATTTGCGTATCGTCCGTCTGGGAGGAAGTCCGGCAATAGCAAGCCCATGGTCAATAAAATGAAGTACTGCAGAATCAGTATAAGAAACGCTGACTTCTGAAATAACAGGTGAGCAGCTATGAATCGAATCGAGTTCTGTGACCTTCGCATAACCACATCTATTTCCATCTACGAAGATTTCAAACTTCCTTCCTTTCGGATATTCTTCTTTACAATAGCGATCGAAATAGCTGCCGAGGATCTTCGTAGCATCAGGCTTGTCCCAGGTATCAGGAGGAATCGGAGCTGGGTAAGAGAATTTACCTTTGGAAATACGGACGACCGGATCGACAACCATATTTCCCGTGATTCCATTATGATCAATATTGTAAAGAACAATGCCGGCCCATTTCTTTTGAGCAAAGGTGGGTCCGGATATGATGATTACTCCGGCAATAAAAAAGATATGAAGCTGAGTTCTTAATTTCATAGTAATAATTAACAACGGTACGGAAGGGAAGGAGTCCATGTTTCGAATATAGAGAACGGGGACAATATCACTTCCACTGAATATCTTTCACATCAAGCGAACCTGTAACCTGATGGATTTTTTGAAGAATTTCCTGCTTGCGCATTGTCAGTTCATATTTCCATACCGATGAAGCGACCTTTACGTCAAGAGTGCCATGAGAGACTCGTTCAGGAGTTGTAACAGCAGCAACTTTTGGTCCGACGATCTCCCCCCATCTTGTAATTGCTTCATATCGGTTTGCCGTTTCCTGCAAACCGAGATCCTTCAGCATTTTTGAGAGCACATTGGATAGGTTCTGCGGCCGTTTCAAAATCAATTACAAATTAAAATTTCAATAATGGACGGACTTTAATCCGCCGTTATACATTCCTTACTGACTGATTACAGTAAATCAATTTACTACATTCCCGCCTTCAACAACAAATATATTGTGTTGGTTATCAGAAAAATCAACGATGGAATCGAAATTTTCTCGGGTTGTGGAGGAGATGAACGTCTGTCCGAATCTTCCGCTTGTAATAAGCTGTAATAATCTTTTCGAACGCGCAGCATCCAATTCACTAAAGACGTCATCTAAAAGCAATATTGGCGTTTCGCCGGTTGCTTCACGCAGATAATTGAATTCGGCAAGTTTCATTGCAACGAGCAATGATTTATGCTGACCTTGCGAGGCAAATCGTTTCGCTTCGCGATCAGGTGCGATCATGATAACAAGTTCATCACGATGAGCGCCGATGAGTGTCATGCCGCGCTTTAGCTCTTCTAATTCTCTTCGAGCGTATTCTTCTTCTAAAAAAGCCCGTATTTCATGCGTGCTTGCAGCATCCTTTTCGAATCCCATCGGCGCATATTGCAAGGAGGGCGTTTCTCTTCCCTCTGTGACGAGCATATAACTTTCAAGTAAAAAAGGGGAGAACTGACGAACAAATGCAGAGCGCCGGCTCATGATACGGGCTGAGCGTTCAATGATGACTTCTGTCCACGGTGCAAGTTGTAAATGAGTTTTTGCAATACTTGCGCCTTGTTCTTTGAAATTTCCAAGAAGAGAGTTACGTTGGCGAAGTGCTTTTCTGAATTCAATCTCATCTTCGAGATATAGCCGCGATGCTTGTGAAAGCACAAGACTTAAAAACCTTCTGCGCTCTTCCGGCGAACCGCTTGTAATTACCTTATCATCGGGGGTCAGAGCAACTATCGGAACTCGACCGATCAAATCGCTGGATCGGCTAAGCCTATCATTATTTACGTAGATGCTTTTTTTAGCAGGCGGACCTATATGGTATTCTGTTTGGCAATGCAGGACAACTTCCAGATCAGAAGTAAATTCAGCATCAATAGAAAAATACTCCCTTCCGGTTTGTACTAAAGTATTGTCCGGAACATCGGTAAAACTTTTTGTGAGCGCAGCAACAGAGAGTGCTTCGAGAATGGAGGTTTTGCCCACTCCATTTTGCCCGGAAATAACATTTACCCCTATTGCAAACTTGTCAATGTAAGTTTGGGAGTGATTCCGGAAGCTGGTTATAGATAATGAATGTGCTTTCAATGAATGACACCTGCCTAAGCATTCAGTCTCACCGGCATCACGAGCATCAGCACTTCTTCTTTATCTTGTTTGACAGGTTCGATAATACAGGCACGGGTCGGAGTCGAGAATTTGAAGGTGACATCCTCGCCTTCGACGTGTGAAAGTGCTTCTTCGACAAATTTTCCATTAAAGCCGATCAAGAGATCGTCATGATTATAATCGCAGGGAATTTCTTCTTTTGCATCGGCTCCCTCTTCGGCGTTATCGGTTAGAATCGTGACAGTATTTTTTCCCATCTGAAGGCGCACCTGTCGTGTATCTGAATCGCTGAAAATCATGACGCGCTTAAGCGATGAAAGAACTGCGGATTTGGAAATCGTCATGACTTTCTCATTCTCTCTGGGAATCACAGCCTCATAATTCGGGTATTGTTCATCAATGAGACGACTTAATATAGATGTCTCGTCATTCTTAAATTCGATTTGTGTGGCACTAAAACTGATGATGATCTCATCGGAATCATTAAAAGATTTAGTAACCAGATTTACTGCCTTTGCCGGAACGATGACATCACGTTCCGTCTCGGTCCTGAGCTCGGGATTCGTGATCTTTACCAGGCGGTGTCCGTCTGTAGCAACACATGTTGTGCCATCGGGAGAAAATTGGAATAGGAGTCCCATCATCGCTACACGAAATTCATTCGAGCTTGCAGCGAAAATAGCAGTTGAGATCATTTTTTTCAATGCGGCAGCGCTTGTCGTTGTAGATCCTTCGGGTTTAAATTCCTTTGCCATATCGGGAAGTTCACCTGCTTCTCCGGAAGTCATAGTGTAGTTTCCCTGTGCAGTTTGAAGTGAGATTCGCCGCGTGGTTTTATCGAGTGAGAAATTAAGATCGCCTTCGGGCAGCGAACGGATTATTTCTGCAAAACGCTTTGCCGGAATCGAGATTGTGCCTTCGGTTTTCGAAGCTACTTCTATACTTGACCGGACGCTGATCTCGAGATCGGTCCCCATAACGGCTAATTTCTTGGATTTTAACTCAAGTTGGACGTTCTCAAGTTGTGCAAGAGTCGAGCGGGTTGGGATTACGGCAGTCACCTTGGGTAGTGTCCCCTGAAGATCGGCGATATTAGCTGAAAATTTCATATTAGAATAGGAAAGATGATACAAAGTTTAAGATGCAAATCTACAAAGAAAAATGGTACTAATGATTGATAATGAGTGTTTTGGTAATCTTGATGCTGCTTAATGAACTTTCATTTCCTCCCCATTCCTGATTCATTGGCACGAGAATTGCTCCCCTTTTCTAAATATTGCTTAAACTATTATCACATCTTACCATGAATCGTATACTCAAATATTTTGCAATGATCGTTATGCTTGATCTTACTGGAGCTACCCTCCTGATAAAAAAGGCAGCGGCACAAGATGCAGAAGTAAGTTTTCAAATTTTTTATGACCAACTCAGTCCATATGGACATTGGGTAGATTTTCCTGAGGAAGGGTATGTTTGGATTCCTTCTGTCGATCAAAACTTTTCTCCATATTCAACAGGAGGATACTGGGCATTTACCGATTACGGATGGACTTGGGTATCCGATTATCCATGGGGTTGGGCGCCTTTTCACTATGGGCGCTGGGATTTCGATGAAGATTATGGATGGTACTGGGTACCGGATTACGAATGGGCGCCTGCATGGGTTGCATGGAGCAGTTCTCCCGGATATTATGGATGGGCTCCCCTAAGGCCCGGCATTGAAGTAAACTCCGCTATCACCGGGGGCTATTATGTTCCACCGGAACACTGGCATTATGTTCACGAAGAATATCTGGGACATAGAGATATGAATAAACATTATGCTCCACAATCGGAAAACGTTACACATATCAGAAACGCTACAATGATCAATCATACGTATGTTGATAATGCAAGGCATACAACTTATATGGGTGGACCTCCCCGCGAAGAAGTTGAGAAATCAACCGGTGCGCCGGTGAAGCAATTGAAAATCACACCAAGAGCAACACC
>PLXB01000258.1 GCA_003151215.1 Ignavibacteriota bacterium | reverse complement strand
GGATAAAGGTTATTCGTTGTATGACACCAGAGTACAATATATGCTATGGGTTTATAGCGGCAGAGTTCGAGATGTTTCTTTTGCGACATTTATCTTCGAGTTATCAAATTATAAAACGGATTGGGAGCAGATTTATTCGACAGTACCCGGTGAACTTACCGGCTCAGCCCCGCAAGGGCTTCCTGTGACAATGGTTAAATGGGTACAATGATATAAAGATTAAGATATTAAAAAATCTAATTTCAGATTGAAATGGCAACGTTAAGGGAAATACGCAGGCGTCTGGGAGGCTTTAGATCTATGGTAAAGATCACGCAGGCGATGAAGATGGTTGCAGCTGCAAAGCTTCGCCGCGCGCAAGATGCGATGATATCTGCACGACCCTATTCCCGTGCTCTTGATAGTTTGCTCAAAAACCTCCTCGCAAGTGCAGGGGATGAAATCGCACAATCACCGATGCTTTTCGGTAGAAATCTCCATGACGCCAATTCTGAAAAAGTACTGCTTATTATCGTGTCGAGCGACAGAGGGCTTGCGGGCGCATTCAATGCAAATATTATCAAATTTGCCGAGGCACGCATGCGAGAAGTTTATTCTGAACACTTAAATTCAAAAAGACTTTCCCTGATAACTGTCGGCAGAAGAAGCACCGATCATTTCTCAAGACGCGGGTATGATATTATAGAAAAGCATATAGGAATTTTTACGAAACTTGATTTCTCTACAGCAAAAGCGATTGCCGAAAAAGCGACCGAGCTTTTTGCCAACGCCGAATATGATAAGATCGAAGTGATCTATAATGAATTTAAGTCCATTATTACCCAGCGCCAGACTGCGGATCGTCTGCTGCCAGTGCTTGATCGGAGCAAACTCGGCGAAGTAGAAAAAGGAACAACAACATTAGAGTATATCTATGAACCTGAACCTGCAGAAATTCTGAACGTTCTCGTCCCTCGCCAACTTGAAACGCAGATCTGGAAGTCTCTTCTCGAATCGAATGCTGCAGAGCAAGGCGCAAGAATGACGGCAATGGATTCGGCAACAAAGAATGCTAAAGATCTCATCAAAGCGCTTCAACTTTCTTATAACAAAGCGCGCCAGGCCGCTATCACAAAAGAAATCCTGGAGATCGTTGGAGGAGCCGAGGCCCTGACTAAGGGCTAAGGTATTTCCTCCGTATCTTTGTGTATAGATGAGTTTGCAGCATAATCTTTCTGTCGTCGAAGAGCGGATACAAAAGTCTTGTGATCGATCAAATCGCAGACGAGAGGAAGTTGCACTCATCGCCGTCACAAAAACGCATTCAATTGAAACAGTTAAAGAAGCTTATGATCTCGGTATCCGTGATTTCGGAGAGAATCGGGTTCAAGAACTTATCAAAAAGAAAGAACTACTCCCGCAAGATATTCGATGGCATATGATTGGTCATCTGCAATCGAATAAAGCAAGGTATATCGCCCCATTTATCCATTGCATTCATTCCATCGATTCAATTGAAACTGCGAAAGAGCTATCGAAGCGGGCAGAGCAGCATTCACGGACAGTAGATGTTTTGCTGGAAATAAATGTTGCAGGCGAGGCAACAAAAGAGGGGATTGCGATTTCGGAGGCTCAAGAGTTTTCTCGCCTTATTTTTGAAGAAGCAGCTTCGTTGCGCACTTGCGGACTTATGACAATTGCACCATTCGAAGGTAACACTGAGCGCATTCGCCCATATTTCCGTGAGCTTCGCACGCTGCGCGATAAGCTCAAATTGCGCGAGCTTTCAATGGGTATGTCGAATGATTTCGAAGTTGCCATCGAAGAAGGTGCAACAATGATACGCATCGGAAGTGGACTTTTCGGAGAACGAGTTTGATCTAAAACTGAGAACATAAAAAACATCCATGCCTCTATCTGCTTTAGATATAAAGAAAAAAGAATTCGAACAAAAAATGCGCGGTTACGACGCAGAGGAAGTTCGGGCATTCCTCGATGAAGTCGCAAAGGAATTCGAATTGCTTATCCGCGATGAAATATCTCTGGAAGACGAACTCGAAGAAACGAAGAAAAAACTTGCCCATTACCTGAGCCTTGAAAGCACTCTTGAAAGAACGCTTCTTGCAGCACAGCAGACAGCTGTCAAAATGGAAGATCAGGCAAAAAGGGAAGCCGAGTTGATTTTGCAGGAAACACGATCAGAACGCGACAAGATGCTTCATGATATTCCTATGGAGATAGAGCGCGCAAGGGGCGATACCATCAGATTGAAAGCAGAATATGAATCCACCCTGGCGCGGATGAAATCAATAATGGAAGGATTTAGGAAATTTATGGAAGTTATGCAGGAAGAAGAAAAATAATAATAAACGTAGATACTCTATTTCTTCGTATATTCGCACGTCATTTTTCATCACCATTCTTAGTATCATTATGAAAAAAATAGTATTCTTTTCTGTTGCCGCTCTGCTCACATATGCAGCGGTATTCTTGGGTTGTAAACCGAAAGTCGAAGGAACGATGACTGCGACTGATAGCACGAAAGCGATTCCGGGAATGTTATCTGCCGAGCGCGGCAAGTATCTTGTTACTATTGCAAGCTGTAACGATTGCCATACGCCGCTTAAAATGGGGCCTAAGGGGCCTGAACCCGATATGAGCAGAATGCTTTCCGGTCATCCGGCAGAATTGAAGATGCCGCCACCGCCACAAATGGATATGCCGTGGATGGTTGCTGGCGCTGCAACGTTAACAGCATGGTCAGGTCCATGGGGTATTTCTTATACTGCTAATCTGACTCCCGATTCGGCAACGGGATTAGGTAAATGGGATGAGACAACGTTCATGCTTGCCATCCGTAACGGAAAGCA
>PLXB01000216.1 GCA_003151215.1 Ignavibacteriota bacterium | reverse complement strand
ACTACCTTTCATAGAACTTATTTAGCTTTTTTGTGTATTTAAAGAGTGTAGATCGCTTATTTTTTTTATTTTTGAAGGACTTTACTATAATGTCTCGCTTTTATATCGGTTTCAGCATTCTTTTTATCATTGTTCTTGCCTCATCACAGGGTATTGCGCAGCAAACTGCCTCGGTGAATGACGAATATGGCAGACGGGCTGCAAAGATCCCCCAAAGCCCTGCCGATACGGGTATTCTTTTCGATGAGTACAGGCTCGAACAAGCCTCTCACGATTATTTCAATAGCGCCCGCTTCAGCGGCACAAATGCCGGCAAGACAATGCATCAGATCGAATCGGAGTCTTACGATGCTATTCACGGAATGCAGAACACCGTATCATTCAAATCACAATCATCATCAGCATGGGTTCCGATCGCCGGAAGCCAGGATGGCCATGCCAGCGGCAGAATACGCGCCGTTGCTTTTGATCCGACAAGTCTCAATACTGTCTATATCGGCGCAGCAAGCGNNCGACCTGCAATTTCGGCGCTCTTGCCGTCGATCCGAAACGCCCCAATGTAGTCTACGCCGGGACAGGCGAATCGCAGGGAGATAATTACCGTGAGCAAATATCGCCCTCATCCTCACAAGGATCCGGTTTATTCAGAAGTAAAGATGGCGGATTAAATTGGGATACCGTTGCAACGACAGCTTTGGAGGGTGCCGTTTGCTCACAGATCGTGATCGATCCTGTGAATACCGATACCGTTTATGTCGCTTCAGATAATGGCTCGGGTATTTTAAAATCCACCGATGGAGGCACGACATGGAAAAAAATCACCGTTGGCGTTTCGCCGCTATCGATCGCTATCGATCCCGTCAATACCAATAACCTTTATACTTCAGGTTTCGGAAGCATATACCGTTCTACAAATTACGGTGAAGCCTGGACGAAATGTATGACAGGTTTGCCTACGAACGGCGGGCGAATAACGATTGCCATTGCACCGAGCGCGACAAATACTATTTATGCAAGTATCGGAGTTGGAACAGTTACTTTAGGAGTCTGGGTATCCGATGACTTTGGTGCAACCTGGAGAAAACAATTTCAATATAATTCCGCCTTACCTGACGGTACTAAAAATAAAAACCCTCTTGGATCGCAGGAGCAATGGTGCAATTCTATCGTTGTTCATCCTACTAATGCCGCAAGGATTTTTGTTGCCGGACTTGATATTTATAGCTCAAGTGACAGTGGTAAAGATCTCACGGCGATTTCGGACTGGACACAACAGGTAAATTCGAATAGATTCGTCCATGCAGATCAGCACTTCCTGGTCTTTAACGGTAATACTCTTTATGCCTGTACCGATGGAGGTCTTGCAAAGACTTCAGACTTCAGCACTTGGAATACTGCTATTAATAAGGGAATAGCAACTCTGCAATTTGTCGGAGTTGATGCGGATAAAGATTTTACCTATGTTACCGGAGGCTGTCAGGATAACAGCACGAATCATGCGTTGATCGGCGATGCGGAATTTCATGCAACCATCGGAGGAGATGGGGGACATGGATGGGTTTCTCAGCAACAAAGTACTGTTGCCTATACAACCTATGTCTATACAAATTTTAAACAATCTTTGGATGGGGCGAATAACTGGGACCAAACGAATTTATTGGCATCTAATACATTATTATATAATCCCACTAACAACGGCGCCTATCCAGGAGAAGGTTCTCCTTTTTATACTGTTTATGATTGCAGTCTTGATGGTTCAATTGTTGCTTTGGGGGGTAACCGTCATGTCTGGGTAAGTACTGCTGGTGGACAAGATGGGTTTCCAAATGAGAGTAATGTCGGAATTGGTAGTAGTTTTGCAATTCATGTAGCTCCGGCCGATCCGAGCGGTAGCATCATCTGGGCTGCATCAGGCGGGAATATATTCAGGACATTTGATCAGGGTACGACCTGGGTGAAGCAGACTTCGAGCCTATCAAGCACAATAACGGGTATTACCTCAAATCCAAATGATGCGTCAAAGGTTTTTGCATGCGCAACAGGTGGGAAACATTTTTTTGTAAGCAGCGATAGCGGCAAAACCTTTACGACTCCGGCAACGAATTTTCCAAATATTCCATGCTGGGCAATTGCCGTACATCCGACAGATGGCCGTCTTTTTATCGGTACGGAAAAGGGCGTTCTCTGGTCGGACGATAATGGCGTGACGTGGTATCCGGTTATGACCGGATTGCCCTATGTAATGGTAACGCAGCTAAAAGTGCGCGGAACAAACGACGACAAACTTCTTGCCGGAACGTACGGGCGCGGAATGTTCTGGCTCGATCTGACAACGCTCGGTGTGAAGCCCGCAGTAACGGGATCCGAGCCTCTAACGCTTGAACCGACTTATCCGAATCCTATCACTTCGCAAACGGCAACGATGGGATTTGATCTTCAAGATGCCGGTGTTGCAACGATCACTTTGAATGACTTGCTTGGCAGGGAGCTTCGCATCTTAGAAAAATCCTATTTCGATGCAGGCAGACATCAAATTTCATTTACGACGACGGGACTTCCATCCGGTACCTATTTTGTTCTCCTGACAGAGAACGGAAAATCGGTATCGCAAAAGATAGTAGTGGAATAATTCTTACATGTCATTCTGAACGGCGTGTAATGCTGTGAAGAATCCCGTAACAGGTCGTAGAAGTAATGTTCTATGACCTATTACGGGATTCTTCGCTTCGCTTAACAATTTGATGGACTATATTGCTAACTTTTTAATCACGTCCTCATGTATCTCTTTTGCGATCGAAAATAATTTCGTCTCTTCGAAATCATTGGAGATGATCTGTGCTCCTATTGGCAAGCGGTTGCTATCGAGACCTATGGGAACGCTGATGGCGGGATTGCCTGAAAGATTTGCGCTGACGGTAAAAATGTCATTGAGATACATCGCAAGCGGATCGCCGATCTTATCTCCCAGTTTGAAGGCTGTCGTCGGAGTTGTCGGAGTCAGCAGAGCATCGCATTCCTTAAAAGCATTCGTAAAATCATCCTTAATCAGCCGCCGCACTTTCTGCGCACGGGTATAATAGGCATCGTAATATCCTGAAGAAAGAACGTACGTTCCGAGCATGATCCTTCTTTTTACTTCCGCACCGAAGCCTTCGGATCGGGAACGAACATATGTTTCAAGCAATGTTTCGCTTTCTTTGGCACGTTTACCGTACCGGATACCATCGAAGCGCGCAAGATTACTCGATGCTTCGGCCGTCGTAAGTATATAATAAACGGCAACGGAAAACTTCGTATGAGGCATGGATACCGGAACAAGTGTGCATCCTGCCTTCACCAATGTATTTTTTACTGCTTCCATCATCTCACGAACATCGGCTTCGATGCCCTCGCCGAAATATTCTTTCGGAATACCGATGCGCAAACCCCTTACGTCTTTTTTTAATCCGAGAGAATATTCTTCGATCTGAACTTCAACGCTCGTTGCATCATGCTCGTCGCGCCCTGCCATGACTTCCAGAGCAAGCGCTGCATCCTCAAGAGTCCTACTGAATGTACCGACGGTATCGAATGAACTTGCAAATGCCGTAAGCCCGTAACGCGAAATTCTTCCGTATGTCGGTTTCATTCCTATTGTGCCGGTAAATGCCGCTGGCTGGCGGATCGAACCGCCTGTATCGGTGCCAAGCGCAATGCGTGCCGTTCCGATTGCTGCAGCAACGGCGCTGCCTCCCGATGAGCCGCCGGGAACACGTGTAATATCCCAGGGATTGAGAACTGCTCCGTACGCGGAATTCTCATTCGATGATCCCATAGCGAATTCATCCATATTC
>PLXB01000490.1 GCA_003151215.1 Ignavibacteriota bacterium | reverse complement strand
CCCATATTTCCAAAGCAAGAGTGCAATGTCCTTATAACGCTTGAGATATTCCGGCTTTAGTGAAATAGCCATTCTATGTTTCCCAACTTAAATAATGAATGAATCAAGTAGCTCAGCAGGAAGGACAAGAATCAGACCGAGAAACGCAGACCACAACTTTAATTTTTCGCCAACTTTACTTAGCTCATCCTTGGGAAGTTTTTACCTGTTGAGCTTGTATTGGAAACTCTGCGCATTGTGTCTTTATATGTTGAGGGTCGTTATGCCTTCTCAATAAACTGCCGCATTTCTCAAAATCCTTAAAAATACAATGAAACTAAATCACATACCTTTAGCGAGACTTTTAATTCTTGTAATAGCTTCAACTCTCCTCATTTCTTCCTGCAAGAATGACACTACGAGTACAAATAATACGAATCCTTCTGCCTATCAGGCAACATATCTCGTATCCGATGTTGCCAGCTTTAATGCATCTAGGGCGGATCCAAACTTACTGAATGCGTGGGGAATCGCAATCTCGAGTACTGGAAATTTTTGGATTGCTACCAATCACAGTAGTATGTCTGTCGTTTATGACCGGAATGGTGCACAACTGATCTCTCCTGTCAGTATTCCGGCTCGTGATAGTAATGCTGGAGGCTCCCCAAGTGGCGCTATATTTAACGGCACGAGTGATTTTGGTGGAGCGAAGTTCATTTTCTCCACAGAAGACGGCATTATCGCTGCATGGAATTCTGGAGTAACCGCAACGCAGGTTGCAAAAAGCGCATCGGATAATGGAGTATATAAAGGGCTTGCTCTGGCAAGTAACGGCAGCGCGAATTACCTGTATGCAACCAACTTTCGGGAAAGCAAGATCGATGTCTATGACAAGAGTTTTATGCCTGTCTCAGGTATGGCCTTCAGCGACCCTAATATTCCTGCTGGATATGGCCCCTTCGGCATCGCAAACATTGGGGGTCAACTCTATATAACGTATGCGTTGAAGAAGCTGCCTGACATGATGGACGATTCAGCAGGTCTGGGTTTTGGTTATGTAGATGTCTTTAATTCCGATGGCTCTTTCGTCAAGCGATTCGCGTCGCAGGGTAATCTCAATTCGCCATGGGGAGTTGTCAAGTCGAACGATGGTTTCGGCTCGTTCAAGAATTCGATTGTCATTGGGAATTTTGGCGATGGGCGCATCAATGTCTACGATCTCAACGGCAACCTTCTGGGGCAAGTCAAGGATAAAGACAGCAACCCTATTGTGATTGACGGTCTGTGGGGACTGGCTTTCAACTCGGTTGTTGGCGATCCGAATTTCCTCTATTTTACAGCAGGTCCAAACGATGAAAATGACGGTACATTTGGTTACGTACAGTTAAAGTAAACTTCCTATACTCTGGGAACTTCGAGGAGTTTTTTCACCCTCTCTACTATGGAGAGGGTGATTTTTTTATTTCCTTACATATTTCCAATTCCTAATCTTCCCTTCAGCCATCCATTCTATGGCGGTTTCGAGCCGCTTATTGCGTGTTTCTTCCGTCTTGGCATCGGTAAGCCATTCAGCGTAATCGCGCTGGTTCGATGGGCTAAAAGCTTCGAATGTCTTCCGAGCAGCCAGATTCTTTTTTAAGGCATTGGTCAGATAATCGGGCACCTCGAATTCGACTTTCTTTGGTTTCGGTTTCGCAACGACTTTCCCCTCTTCATTGAGCTTCATCGCTTGCTTGATAAACTCTGTGAGGATTTTATCCGAAGGCAGGTCCGAGAGTTTTGTCAGCCTTCCCATGTGGCCCATTGCTTCCTCGCTCGATAGAATACCCTTTGGATCGTTCAGTAAGGGTGCTTTCCAGAAGCTGAATGCAGCATGTTCCTTGAATGCAGCCATACTGCACATCATCTGCCCTTTATAATCGAAATGCGGAAAGCTCCACTTCATTTTCTCTTCTACTTCTGGACAAGCCTTGTGAACCAGTTCACGCAAATGCAAGAGAATAGGCTTCGCGAAGGGTTGCGATTTCGCAATATAGGCATCGATGCGTTTATCTTTTACGGCCATAGCATCTGAGTAATAATTGATAATATGCCCTACAAATATACTACGCAGTGCATTTTGTCTTCAGGGAGTCAGGCCGTAATTGTGAATGTTGCCATCGTATGTTCCGACTTTACTACGATTCATAATGCGGAAATTATCGCTGGACGACTCGGAAATGAACAGGAAGCGCCATCACTTGAATTTGATTAAGCACTCAATAAAACTATGCGAAATCTCTTAATAGTAACCCTATTAGTCTGCGTGGGCGCGGCCTGTCAATCCATGCCCAAAAATGATACAAGCAACCGTGTCGAAACAGATAACGACTCGACACTGCAACATGCCACATTTGCAATGGGCTGTTTCTGGCACTCGGAGGAAATTTTCTCTGAAATCAAGGGTGTAAAGGAGGCATTGCCAGGTTATTCCGGTGATGATGCCAGGAAGAACCCAACCTACGAGGAAGTTAGTAGTGGCTCAACCGGCTATGCAGAGTCTGTCGATGTCACGTATGATCCTTCCCAGATAAGCTATCAAAAGCTACTCGAAGTTCTATTCGCGGAACACGATCCTACCACCCTAAATGCTCAATATCCAGATGAAGGCCCACAATATCGCTCGGCTATCTTTTACCGAACAGCTGATCAGAAGCAGCAAGCGGAAGCATATATTGCAAAGCTAACAGCCGAGCACAAATTCGCTGCACCTGTCATTACTCAGGTAGCACCGTTCACAGCATTTTATCGGGCGGAGGACTACCACATTCACTACTGTCGCAATCATCCTGACCAGCCCTATATTGCGCACGTGACACGTCCAGAGGTTGAGAAATTTCGCAAGGACTTTCCGCAGCTTTT
>PLXB01000215.1 GCA_003151215.1 Ignavibacteriota bacterium | reverse complement strand
TAAATATGCTGATCGCGCCAATCAGCGAACGGATGAGTACCGGCAGCGGCAATACGTAAGCCCTGTTTATCCGCAAGTTCCCGAAGAAACCGCCGCAAACCAAGCACTTCGCGCTCGGCATCCTGAACTGTTTTGCATATTCCTGTCCCTACCTCTGCCACGGATTGGTGAATTTCTGGTTTTACGCGTTCGGCAAGGATTGTCTTGTTCTCTTCGAGTATCTGGAGGATATGCGATTTAAGATCGCGGGTTACGGGATCGATAAGTTGGAATTCCTCTTCAATGCCGATCGTAAGGGTCGGGCGTTTTAGCATAGGGTCTGTTGCGATGATACTCTTAATACTAAAATACGAAGAGTAAAGAGTCACAACATTGATTAGTGCAATCCTAATGCACTATTTTTTTCGCAACGACACGATAGATCTTTGCAGAAAGATCGGGTTCGGTAAATTTATTCTTAAAATCAGGATGCAATTTTATGGAGCGAAGTTCTTGCAACTCGGCACTATTAGCTTCATCAACTTCTTCATATACTATTTCGAATCCGGCATTTTTGATGATGGATCTGTATTGTGACAATCGCAGACGATTTTGATACTGAAGCGGCGAATTAAAAATTTTCCAGAACGATTTCGAAAACTTTAAGAAATTATATTTTGAGATCGATTTATCAAAGTAGCTGTAGTGATCTTTCATATCGATAAGATGACAGAGCACACCTCCGTGCTTCAAAATGCGATAAGATTCATTCATGATAGGCAGAAGCGCAGGGGCAGGAATGTGTTCGAGCGTAGAATTCGTGCAGATGAAATCAATAGAGTTTGCCGGAAATCCTGTATTTGCCGCATCCAGCGGAGCACGGTAATCTATGGCAAAACGCTCAAGCAGATCTTTTTTGCTTAATACATCTCCATCTGAAAAAGTGCGCGATGTTTTTCCGGTAATTTCGATAAATCGAGCAGTTCGTTTGCGCAAACGATCCAGGGCATTATTAATAAGTTCGAAACGCAAATGAGGTGTGATATCGAGGAGTGTTTGCTTGCCGACTCCGAGCGCGAACATCGTGAGAGGTCCTATCATATCCCATCCGGCACCGAATTCCAGAAACTTGGCATCAGCAAGGGAAATGCCTCCTCCGAATTTTAAGAATAGCTCGACTCGCTTTGCAGCAAGCATGATCTTTTCATCAAGCGTTTCGTCGCTGACAGGTAGATTTTTTGTAATTCGTTTCTGAAATGTGTAATTAATTCGCTCGCTTACCGGAAGCAAGCCGATCGCACGCTGAATAAAGGCTTTTAAAACCCACGTCACTTGGGATTATTATTGAAAATGAATATGGCATGAGAGAAAGAGAAACGCATGCGAATAGTTCAATCGGCTTCGAAATTAGTTACCGATTAATAACTAACTTCTGGGACTCATTTTTTGAACCTGAAAGTATGATCGTATAAATTCCGCTCGAAAGATTCGCCGAATTAAAATATATCTGGTTTTCTCCGGAGTATATTCCATCGGCTAAAAGAGCAATTCTTCTGCCAAGAATATCATAGAGTTCAAGCTTTATTGTACTTTCAATCGGTAAATCAAGATCAACGGTAATTTTTTCTGAAGCAGGATTTGGAGATATTCTGATGAGAGGATTTTCAGAATGAGAAAATTTCACTGAGTTATAATGCCTTGTACCGGTCCATACGCTCGAACCATATGTGCCAACATAGAAATCATCGGTATTCGATACGTCAAGAGCGCCGATATAAAGATCGGCAAAATTGCCAAGCAACACTTTTGCCCAATTGCGCTTCGTCGTATCCGATAACCATAATCCCCGATTCGTACCGGCAGCAATTTCGCCAATGCTCGTCATTGCAATACAGGTGACGGTATCGAAATTCTTGCCGTCGATCCGAGCCCATGAATTTCCTTTATCATTGGAGAGAAGCAATCCGTCGCCTTCGGTACCAAGCAAAACTCCGCTTGTGCCGAATGTTTTGATAGACAATAGTTTTACAATATCATTTACGGGAAGAATTTTTGTCCAGGTAATGCCGTAATCTTCAGAGCGGTACATGACAGGATACGAGCCGAAATAAAGCGTGCCATCGGTGCCGGCATCAAGGGAATAAATAGAATTGCCGGTATTCGGAGCTTCGATATCTATCCATGAAAATCCGTTGTCGTCAGAGCGATAAATGATTGGCTCCGTGAGGTAATTGTTTGTAGCCAAATAAGTTGATTTGGAGCCATCTGTCGCAAAGAGAGGATTAGTAGCGACATTTTGAACTACAGACCGCTTTTGCCACTGGGTTCTACGCGCCGTGTCAAAAATCCAAACACTATTCCAGCTTTCATTTGAGTCCGGAGCAATTGCGAGAATACTACCGTTTATCCCCTTTCCGATCCCATTTATTCGTACTTGTGCAGGTTCTGATTTATACCAGCTATCTCCCTTATCGGACGATAACTGCGCATCAAAATAGTTATAGACATAATGTGTAGGATCGTAACGATCAACCGGCTTTGTAAAAATTCTTCCGTCATTTGCAACAAGAGCCGTATTAATCGAATCAAATGGCAGTCCAATTTCTTTCCAAGAACTTCCTCTGTCTGTTGAAAGATAAAGTGCTGTATCATTTTCATAGAGAAGTGTTACGGAATTCGGGCAATAGAAAGAATATTTATCACCAAATTGGTAGGGAGAAACCGAACCAACATTGCTCCAATTTTTTCCTTGATCTGAAGAACTTGCTATATTAAGTTTATTCAGATCGGGTTGGGCAAGGGCGTACACTAAATTATCTGTTCCATTTATTAATGATACAATCCCATCAAGTCTGCCGACGGTATCCCATTGGGAAATTCCGTCAAAATCTATTAGTCTTGAGTTTTTAAATACAAGAATCAAGTTATCATTGAGTACGACTAAGCCAGTTGTATCATTGTAATTTCCGTTGTAAATTCGGGAATAACTTTTATTAATTAATGAAACCTCATCAATATACGCTTGTGATGGGTCCAACTTGAAAAATGCATCCTTGTTTGTAGCAGCAATCGGATACAGTTCACCATTAGGAGTAGGAGATACTTCAGTCCAAGAATCGCCCTTGTCGATAGATTCGAAAATGTAATATTGATAATCCAGATCTGCAACCATAAGGAGGGTGTCATTCGCTATCTGGAAGATACCAAAAATTATTTCTCTTTTTACTGTTTGACTCCAAGTGCTCCCTTTGTCTGTTGAACGGTAAACTCCGCTTACATTAAGATCAGTTGTATCATAAGAAGAACTAAAATAAAAATAATATTCGCCGGTCGAAGAAATGAGTAGCCCAGAGTAAAGATAATCCTGATCGGTGCTATGGATCTGTGGAATAATTTTATGATAATCCCAGGAGATACCGTCGTTTATGGTTGAATAATATCCTGCCCTTCCGACTGAAATTATCTCACCATTTGAACCAACCAGTAACTGAGCACTATGACTTCCTATATTGGGTCCCTTTAAGGGCATCCATTTCCATGGCTTTTGCGCTGAAGCGTCACTCGCCAACACAAAAAGTATGACCAGTATCAGAAAATGCTTCATAATGATGATGAATAATGATAGATTAATAACCAAAAAAGTGCACCAAAGTTACAGTACTGATAAAAAAAACCTCTCAAATTGAGAGGTTTTTTTGACGAATGAAAGGTGATGACTGACGATGTTATGCCATAATCAACTCCCGCCAATTTGTATTCTTCGCCGGCTTCTTTTTCTTTGCCGATTCTTTGGCGCAGCTGATCAGGAATTTTGCAGAGGCATTTAAGATCCACTCAAAATTTTCTTCACCGATGGAAGTTTTCTCAGCATCCGGTGCAGGATTAGTGAAGTCAATAGCATAGGGGATTCCATCCTTGATCGCGAATTCTATGGTATTGAAATCATAACCGAGTGTTTCGCAGATCTTAATGCAATCATCTTCCATTTGTTCTCTGAGCTTCTCGCTCGGAGTAAAGTTTGCCTGATACCGCTCATGATGCGGATTGCGCGGTTCGTAGGGCATAATATGGACATCTTCTTTGCCGATGCAATAGCATCGGTAATATTCATCAAAGTCGATATTTTCCTGCAATGTCATGATAAGACCCGCAGATTCATCGTAGGCCTTGAAAAACTCCTCTACTGAATTTACTTTATAGACGCTCTTCCATCCGCCGCCGGCATGTGGTTTGAAATATGCGGGAAAGCCTATATAATCAAAAATCTCTTCGAAGGAAAGTGGGAATTTCAAGTTGCGGAAGGATTTTTCTGTTGTATCAGGCGGCATATTCTTGCTCGGAACAAGCGCTGTTTTCGGAACATGAACACCTGCTTTAGCGCAAACTGAATACGAGAAGAATTTTTCATCAGCATCCATCCAGAATGGATTATTGACGACCTTCGTACCATTGAGCATCATGTTCTTTAGTACTGCTCGGTAAAATGGTATATCCTGTGAAATACGGTCGAGCACAACATCATAATGCTTCTGCTCATCCATCTTCCAAATATCGATTGCACAAAACTCAGCCGTTACTTTACTTTTCTTGCCAAGTTCGTTAATGAGGTCTCGCAATGCAGGAGGGAAGGTTTCTTCCATTCCGA
>PLXB01000318.1 GCA_003151215.1 Ignavibacteriota bacterium | reverse complement strand
TCGCTTCGATCTCCAGCCACTTCGGATGAACAGGCGTCATGCGCGCATGAGCAAGTTGTTCAATAAACACTTTACCTTGATCTCTATTCAGATAAAAACTATCCTGCTGCAATTTTGTATCTGCCGGAAAAATATTGAAAGCTTTTGCAAGACGAAGTTCGTTATCTGGCCTGGTAATAAATTCAATGAGTTTCTCTGCTTGCGGTTTCATATCCGAATTTGCGTTTACTGCCAGGTATTCTCCGCCTGCAAACGAAACGCCGGGATGTCCGTTATTGCCGGGGAACGGTGCGCAATACCAATTAAAGTCTGCCTTCTTGAGAGGATCAAAAAGCCAGGACCCGCTATAGAGAATAGCAAGCTTTCCTCGCTTGAAGAGATCGTCAAGATTTTTTTGTGTTTCGAGAACGCCGGCATCAAGTTGTTTGACATAAAATGCAAGCGCCTCGATATTTTCTTTCATTGCAAAAGTAGCATTGCCATTCTTATCAAAGATCTCCCCGCCATTCGACCATATCTGGGGTAATATTTTTTTATAAAGTCGGTGAATATCGGAGCCATTTACCCCTATACCTTTCGTAATTCCTTTTTTTTCTACTGCATCCCCTAAACGATACATTCCGTCCCATGATGCGAGAGGATTTGTTTTTAAATAATTGGAATCAATTGCCTGAATAAGGAGATCATTATTTATAAATAGAACTCTCGTATCAACTAACCACGGTACTGCAAAATAATGTCCCTTCCACATTCCCGGCTCATTTGCATATTCAGGAGCATTATCGAATCGAGGTTTGAGTGAGGAGACATTCGTTAAATCTTTCAGCACATTACTCGAAGAAAACTGCGCGATCCAATCGCTTCCAAGTTCAATGACGTCAGGCGCAGTCTTTGAATTAAAATTGATCATGAGCTTCGTCTTGCCATCTGCCCATGAGAGATCTATCACCTCAACAGTGATGTCAGGATTTTCCTTATGAAAATCACCAAGAACTGAATCGAGAACGGCACGCTGGCCGGGCTCAGTCCAGAAATGGGAAAAACGAAGAGCGTTGGTTTTGTGGCTTTTACTACAGGAAGAAAACGTAAAAAAAATAAGAAGGGGAAAAAATATTTTCAGAATGTCATTCAATACAAAGTACTTACGCCTTCTCATAATCCGAGAGATTTTAGATTGCCACGCCGAGCTAAAGCCCGGCTTGCAATGACATTTTTACAGTACTCCTATACTTCCATACGCCAGGTCGCTCATAGTCCTGCGCCATGGCAATTCTTATATTTTTTGCCGCTGCCACATGGGCATGGGTCGTTTCTGCCGATCTTCGGTCCCACTTTAATCGGGACCTTTGGCGCATTCGGCGGCGGCGGAGGCATTCCATCTTCGGTATAACCTGATGGAGACGCCATCACGGTCGAGTTATATTCCTGTTTCGTGGCAACCATGCGGCGAGCACTTGCGGGCCGATTGGGCATCAATTTTCTGCCTGCTTCTTGCGTCAGTTGGCGCTCCTCGGCTTGAGGATAAAGCTTCAGCGTCATTTCGATAATACCATCGCGGATAAGGGTTAGCATCTGCATAAACATGTGGTACCCTTCCTGCTTATATTCGATAAGAGGATCTTTTTGTCCATAAGAGCGAAGATGGATTCCTTCTTTCAAGTCATCCATTTCGCGCAGATGCTCTTTCCATTTATCGTCGATAACTTGCAACGTTGCATAACGCTCAAGCTGCGCCATCAACTCCGAACCAAGCTGCTGTTCCTTTCTATTATAAAAAGCTTTTGCTTCTTCGAATATCTTTGTCTTCATCCCGTCTGCACCGAGTTCTGCCCATTCTTGGCGATTAACGGGAACATCAGTCATGAAAAGCATGAGAATTTCATCATGCAATACTTCGTAATCGCCGCGCTCGTAATGGATATCAATTACTTCACCAATGGCATCTTGAAGCATTTCGAGAATTTCGTCTTTTAATCGTTCGCCATAAAGTGCATGGCGACGGCGGTCATAAATAACTTCGCGCTGCGAATTCATCACATTATCATATTCGAGAAGCCGTTTGCGTGTTGCAAAATTATTCTCTTCAACTTTCTTCTGCGCACGTTCGACGGATTTAGTGATCATCGAATGCTGGATCACTTCGCCTTCTTTCAGACCTAAACGAGTCATCACTCCGGCGATACGCTCGGAACCGAATAGACGCATCAGATCGTCTTCAAGTGAAAGAAAGAATTGTGTCGAGCCCGGATCGCCTTGTCGCCCGGATCTTCCGCGCAGCTGACGGTCAATGCGCCGCGATTCATGACGCTCTGTGCCGACTATATGCAAACCGCCAACATCTGCTACTCCGGGACCGAGTTTAATATCGGTTCCGCGTCCTGCCATATTCGTGGCAATCGTTACTGCACTTCTCAGTCCGGCATTTTGAACAATTTCTGCTTCCCGAGCATGTTGCTTCGCATTTAAAACGCTATGAGGGACGTTCAGTCTTTTCAGCATTCTGGAGATCGTCTCGGAAACTTCTACACTTGTGGTACCGACAAGTGTAGGCTGTCCTTTCTCACGGGCAGCTTGAATTTCTTCAATTACTGCGTTATATTTTTCGCGGCGAGTGCGATAGACATTATCTTCGCGGTCATCACGATTGATCTGCCTATTGGTCGGAATTACGACAACGTCAAGTTTATAAATTTCGAAGAATTCGCCCGCTTCGGTTTCTGCAGTACCTGTCATA
>PLXB01000419.1 GCA_003151215.1 Ignavibacteriota bacterium | reverse complement strand
ATAATGCCAATATCGGCTGCCAGATCAAGACTCCGGCAGAGTTTATTATCGGCATTGCCCGCCAGCTTGGATATTCGGCAAATATGGCAGATAATATGACGACGATCTTACAAGAGCTATTCAACCCGCCGAATGTCAGCGGCTGGACGGGCTGGCATGACTGGCTCACGACAAATACGTATCCCGTCCGCTCGACAGTTGTTGCTCAGGCAATTGCTGCTATGTCGGATCAGAATGTGATAGACTTCATCGATCAATTCCCTGATAACACGGATGCAAATCTGCTCATCACGCATTTGGGGGCATTGATGCTTCCGCGCAAACTTGCGCAGGGACGGCATGACGATCTCGTTTCCCGCCTTGTTGCCGGTGGGAAAGACTATGAATGGCCTGTCATATTAAGCACGACTCCAAGCGATGCAGCGCGTAATATGCGCGATGTGCTGACGACGATCACGAATTTGCCGGACTATCAACTTTGTTAGAAAGAAAGGAATCACTACAATGAAAAGACGTACATTTTTAAAATCCGCGATCGCTACTGCAGCAGCGACGCCTTTCTTTCTCGATGGAATGCAGGTTCATGCGCAAACACCGTTGAAGTATCTTGCGCAGATGCCGCAGGCAGAAGTGAATGACCGGATACTTATTATCTGCCAACTCTTCGGCGGCAATGACGGACTGAATACTATTATTCCCGTAGATGATCCTGCCTACTACACCATACGCCCGAACATTTCTATTCCTAAAGATAAAACCGTTCCGTATGCCGGCATTCATTTTGCGCCCAATCTTTCGTATGGCGATAAAGGCGGCTTAGTACAACTTTTATCAGACGGTTATCTTGCCGTCGTGCAAGGCATCGGTTACCCTAATCCGAACCTAAGCCATTTCCGTTCGACTGATATCTGGCTTTCGGGAATCAACGATTCGAATCCCAATCATATCCTTGATACAGGTTGGGTCGGCAGATATCTTGAAAAGCAATATCCGAATTTTCCCGCATCGTTGCCTGATGATCCGCTTGCCATTCAGTTCGGCGGCTTCTCACTTGCGCTGCAAAGTGAAAAAGGAAGAATGGGTATTGAAGTAAATAACCCCAGCGGACAGTCCGGAGTCGGTTCGGCAAGCGATGCATTAGATGACGAAAGTACGGGAACATCATACCTGAATGAATATAATTTTGTCGCCGATATTGCTAATCGCTCGAATAAATATGCACAACGGGTTAAAGATGCTTATGCCGCAGGGAAGGCACTGCTTAACGGAAATTATGGCAGCGATGGATTTGCTGCGCAGATGGCAAATTGTGCTGCCCTTATTGCCGGTGGATTGAATACGAAAGTTTATGTCGTTTCACTCGGCGGTTTCGATAATCATGTTACCCAAAATACCGGTTTCGATCAGGGAGTACACCCGACGCTATTGGGTCAATTTTCCGATGCTGTTTCGCAATTCATGTATGACATGGTGAAGCTTAATCTTGGTGATCGGGTTATCGGACTTACCGTCAGCGAATTCGGCAGACGTCCTTATGAAAACGGAAGTTTAGGAACAGATCATGGAACATCGAGCATCCAGTTTGTTTTTGGCACTCAGGTACTAAGCGGCGTTTCAGGCTATATACCTGATTTATCAAAACTCGATGAGAACGGCGATATGGTCTATAATATTGATTACCACAGAGTCTATCTTGAAGTACTGACAAAGTGGTTTGATATGTCGATCGACGATGCAAGGCTGATGCTGCCTGATCCGAATCAATACACAGGACTGCTCGATCCGCTTCCGATCATTCAGACGCAGATTAGCTATGCTAATTACTCGCCGAATATATTAAAGCTTGCGATCCGGGGAAATTATCCGAATCCGTTTATGAACCAAACGGTCCTTTCAATCGATGTTCCGCAGGCAGGGTTAGTGACAGTCGATATTTCTTCAATTGACGGCAAGTTTTCCCGACGTATCTTCGAGCGGCAGCTCGGAGCAGGATCGCAAAGCATACCGCTCGATCTTGATCTTGCTTCCGGAAATTACCTTTGTGTTTTGCGCTTGGGCAGTATGTCGGCATCGAAGATGATTCAGTGCGTAAAGTAAGTTTATTATCATTCCGAAAGGAACGAAGCGGTATGAATATCCCATGTATTCCATAGCATCTATTATTTGAGCTGAAATACTCGGAACGTGAGATTTAAATTTATTCCCCTATTTTTCCTGCTCCTCTTTGGTGCAACTTCGCTGCGCGCACAAAGCTGCGATAGTATCAAAGCATGTGCCTATAAAGCGATCACGCTTACGGTTTCCGGTGGCAAGGGTGCGCAGTGGGTCGATGTCGATACATCGTATCGCATTCGCAATATTGATACGGCGATCACCTTTGAAGCATGGCTGAAACCGCAGCAGCAGCCGGGCAAGAAAGTTTTTATCGGCGGCATTTGGGGTCCGAATAAAGATAACAATGACGTTTGGGTTTGTTATCTTATTGATACGAAAATATTCTTTGCTCTCAGCTCACCGAATACTTTNNTATACACGTGGCTGGGTGCATGTTGCCTGCGTCTGGGATGGAATTTCCGAAGAAGCACGAATATTGGTTGATGGTTTCGAAGTAGCCCGCGCTCTTAACGCACAACATCCGATCTCCAGATTGAACCATCAGTCTGACGGGAAGCTCAATATGGAACTCGGAAGCTGCAATGGCCTTTATGATGATACTCTCATAAATCGCGGGTTCAAAGGGCAGATAGATGAAGTTCGGCTTTGGAGCCGCGCCCTTACCAATAATGAGATACGCTGCCAGCGCAACCAATCGCTTGAAGGAAATGAAATAGATCTTGAGCTTTATTACCGGGCGAACGATTCGAGTTACGTACAAACTCTTTGTGATGCCACAGGGAACGGGCATATCGGAAGAGAGCGCAGCGGTGCAGCGATGTATCCGAGCGACCGAACAGTACCTGCAACATTTAATCTAAGCCCGAACGCAATTAATGCAACACTTGACTGCGTCGATGATTCTACTTTTACCTTCACATTGCTTGATACTTCCTTTTGTGGTAATTCACTGGTAGGATATGTCTATGGCGGTTTCGCCTCGCTTTTTACGGTGAACCAAACAACATTTAATACTCAGCAGAATGTGCCGATCACATTCACCGTGCATTTCCATGGAAATCTCACCGGTGCTCTTTCAACCTATCTTTACATTCAGAATACAAATCGTTGCGGCGATTATCTGCAAATACCGCTTGTTGTCAACCGTTCAACTGAATTGCATTACAGCCAGACTTCCATCGCCTTTGATACTCTTTTTGTCGGTTGTGCAGACCGTCCATATACAGAGGATTCGCTGAAGATATGCAATCAAAGTAACCGCCCGCTCACCATCAGTCAGATCCTCAATAATAATCCTAAGTTTTCATGGAAATCTGCGACGGGAAATCCTGCGATGCCCCTGATTTTGCAGCCGGGTGATTGCTGGACCATTCTCGTACGCATGGATGTCAACGATACGACAAAGACACTGTATGATACATTGCATGTCGTAAGCGATGACCGGTGTCCCGGCAGCGGATTCATTCCGCTTCAAGGGCGCACGCAGGACGTTTTTGTACTTTTATATCCGGATGCAAAATCGCAGATCCATAAGATGACATTCGAAGCCGTTTGCCCGGGGCAGCTATCGGTCGTCCAGGATTATCAGTTCCGAAGCTTGATGACCGATAACGTCTCCATCGATACGATCATCTTTACCACACCTGAATTCTTCGGACGATTATGGACCTTTCCGATCGTCATGAAACCCCGCACGGCATATCAACCTGAATTTCTGAGGTTCCGCCCTTCGGCGCCGGGCCCATTTGTCGGGCAAATGCAGGTTATCAGCCACTACCGCGGATGTACGATCACAAAAACGATTGATTTTACCGGAACAGGAATTTCTGTTGACGTGGCATTCACTACGCCAAATATTCTTTTCGGAAATGTATCCATCGGAAAATTTTTGAGTATGTCGGCAACGGCGAAAAATACCGGCACAGATCCGCGGAGCATGTCGTCGTACTTAAAAGTCGGCGATGTATTTACGATCACCGGCGGAAAAACATTTGGGTTGAATCCGGGACAGTCTTCGAATATCACTATTGAGTTTCGTCCCAGAGAACCGAAAACATATTACGATACTCTGTGTATCTTCGATCTTCAATGTTACGGCACGATATGTATTCCTATCAGCGGAACAGGAGTATTTGAGAACTTCCAATTCGGTCCCCCATTTACCGATATAGAAAATGTGTTAGGATGTGAATGCCGGACATCGAACGATACGGTGACAAATATTTCCGGACTTCCTGTCACAATAACCGGTGATGCATTGAACGATCCGAGCGGGAAATTTACACTGCTCGATCATATACCGATCGGTCCTTTTGCTGATAAGAATAGTTTTATTTACAATGTTCAGTATTGCCCGAGCGATATCATTGCCGATCGTGCCGACCGTGCATACATTCAGATCAATCTTTCCGACGGCACGAACTACCAGCTTCTGCTTCAGGGATCGAGCATGACTCCGAAACTTGCCGTGACGCCCCTGACTACCTACGGTCCCGTCGAAGTAGGCTGGCAGAAAGATGACAGCATTACGATCGAAAATATTTCTGCGATACCTGTGCATATAACCTCAGTCGCAACTCCGGCGGGATTTTCGCTTTTATCGACAAATCCGGTGCTTCCATTTTGGCTGGGACCTCGGGACTCCATCACCGCCTATGTTCGTTTTGCACCGACTGCCGGACAAAATTATATCGGTAATGTTGTCGTCACACTCGACACACCATGCGGCAAGCAGGAAACAGGGGTTGTGACGGGAAGCGGAATAATCCAAAAGCTCGACGTACCTGTACAACTTATTAATTATGGACTTGTTCGTCCATGCGATTGTCAGGAACGCGAAATACCGCTAACCAATAACAGTAATTTTATTACGATGATCATCGACTCCGTTTGGATCGATGATATCGGTTTGCCGAATCCGAATAAAACCGTCTATCATTGGAAATCACGGCTGACCGGAAAAACTTCCGGCTCGTTTACTATACCGCCGAACACTGAGGATACGCTTGTCATCACATTTTGCCCGAACGTTCCTGCGATACCGGAGAATCTGACGATGAATGCGCAGATTCATATTATAGCTCATGCCCCCGGATGGAATCAGCAATTTGACGTCTTTCTCTCAGGAAGGCGAGAAATGAATTTCCTGCCGGATAATGTCCTCGTACAATTTCCGACAACACGTGTGGATGTAAATGCTGCTCCTATGAAAGTCAGTATAAGCGTGCCTGATGCTTTTACGAATCCGAGCGGAGACAGTATTATTTTTACGAACGCAACTTTTGTGCCTGATCAGCGAGTCTTTACCGTCGCTGAATGTTTGGGCAAACCTTTGCCTTGGATAGTCCGGCGAGGGGAAACACTTTGCCTCACCTTTAATTTTCTTCCGCGCGCTCCGAAGAAATATTCAGCGCGGTTGAATCTCTTTACAAGTTTCCCATGTAATGGAGTCGATACTTCAATATTAGTTACGGGACAGGGTTTTGCTCCGGCATATGGCGATGCAATGGCATTCGATACTTCCCGTATCAATCAGGATACATTCCATATCACGACGTGCGATACTCTTGTGATCCCGATCATGATCACGCGCGACATTCCGCAAAGCATCATTGATATGCTTTTCCATCTTGGCTATGATACGACGAAACTCAGGTACTTGGATATTCAATCGCAATACACGAACCAGGCAACGGTTCTCGATAGCGATGGCGTATGGGCTGATCTTATAAATGCGCGCAATGTCAAAGCAGGTACGATCTGCTATCTGCGTTTTCTGCCGAGAGGGGATACGGCAAACTTTTTGATGACACTCGATAATATTGATTTCGCAAGTGATTCGATCGTCTTTTTCAATATTATCGCCGGTACAGATCATTGCCGGATTCTCATCGATAATCCGGAAATTCATATTCAGAAATTAACTGATTTCGATACAGTATTGGTAAAAAAATGCAAGGATCTCACTTGCGTTGTCAGCAATCCGGGGCTTGTACCAATGCGTTTTGACTCGCTTGGGGGTTTACCGCTTTTCCATCGGATTATTTCTTCGGATAAACCCTATCCGCTCATTCTGCAGCCGGGGGACTCAATTATTCTCACAATAGAATTCTGTCCTCGTGCCGATAGCTTATTCGATACATCGATCTTTGCATTTTCCAATAAGCCCTGCGCTATTGTTGATACGGGACATATTCATAGTTATGGTTTTGCACCGCCTTATCCATTCACGCTTTCGTTCGATCCGCGCATCGGCCATGTCGATACGATCGGTGGCGTGATCGGCGATACGATCTTTGTGCCGGTGCTGATTGATCGTGATATGCCTCTCACTCCGATCGATATGAAATATACCCTTGTATATGATAAATACGCATTGCAGTATCTTGGCGCTACTTCAAAATACACCACACCGGCTGTAACGAATCAACCTGGCACTGTAGCTATTGATCTTTTGAAATGCGACAGTGTCATCAAAGGGGAGATCACGAGATTGAAATTCCTTCTCGATGTTCCCGATTCTGCGATTTCTTCGCTCATATTAATTCCCAGGAAATTCACAAGTGATTCGATCATGTTCATTAAGCCTATTCCGACAGGTGATACAAGCGCAGTAAAGATCGATCCGAAATGCACGATCAGCACTCTCGTATTCAACGGCGGGCAGAATTCCTTTGCCGATCCCCGTCCGAATCCGACAACTGGAAGAGTGACAACCGAAATACAATTCTTTGAAGACGTAAGTCCGAAATTCACCGTTTTCAGTAGTTCAGGTGCGAAGATCATGGAAATACTTAACGGCTCACAACAAATGAAGGGCGGCAGATACGCCATCGAGTTCGATATGTCGTGTCTTGCCGAGGGGACATACGTACTCGTCTTCGAAGCCGGCGAGTTCAGCGCCACAAAGCGGATCGTTGTTAGGAAATAAATATTGTAATACTTTGATTCGGAATGGCGTCATTGCGACTATGACATAAATGACTATCTCTTTTTCGTGAAGCATATATTTTCTCTCATACTTATTGTTTTTCCAACTCTCGTTCTTCATGCCCAAGGCTTGGAGCAGATCGCAAATCAAAATGCAGAAAAGCCCGTTAAATTCAGACTTGGAGCATACGGAGATTTTTCATGGAATTTTCATAATACGACGGCAAATGTATATTGCTGCGATGCAGGCTGCGGTGTTTTTTCGAATGGTACGGGTAAAGGCTTTTCTGCGGGATTACTCGGAGAGATTCCGGCATTTGGCAGATTCGATGTTTATGGAAGTGCGGGCTTTGCGCAGCGCGGCGGAAATTTTGGCGAGGCGAATACCAGCAACAAACCGATTTTGGATCCCAATTCCGGACAATATACGTATCTGCATATTACCAATTCCTATACTGCTTCAATTCCGGAAATCATTACTGGACTCGGGCTGAAATTTACTCCCTTTCGAAGTTTGGCATTTTATCTGCGCGGCGGATTGTCAATAAATTTTCCATTTTCATCGTCGTCAACATACACACAGTCCGAGCATATTACCTCTCCTGTCGGTGTCACGTATCCTTCGACATTAACAACAACGAAGATCGATGGTTCGGGACCGATCATTAATTTGAAAGAGACATTTGGCGCAACAGGTGCGCTGGGTTATCCCGTTTTGATTTCGAAAGACCTTACGGCTGCGCCTGAGGTGGAATATTATTTCCCCTTTACCGAAGTGAAAAATGATTATCATTGGAAGATCCAGACTTTTCAGGCCGGAGTTGCTTTACGTTATAGTTTTTATAAAGATGTTCCGCCGCAGCCTCCACCTCCTCCATCGCCCCCTCCGCCCCCACCGCCTCCGGAGAAGCCCGTGCCTCCTGTCGCCTATGTAGGTTTAGCGGAGCCGAAGTCGGTAAATGTCTATGAAACGACGGTGACCGAAACTTTCCCGATATTGCCATATCTTTTTTTTGATAGCGCAAGTGAAAATCTTGTGCCGCGCTATCACTTTATCTCCTCTTCTGAGCACTCGCAATTTTCTGAAAACGCATTACCCCATAATTCGCACGGCGCTTATTATCATATTCTCGATATCATCGGCAAACGTATGACCGATAATCCGGAAGGGGAAATCACGCTCAACGGAACGACTGATGGCAGAGAAGTACCTTCGTCGCAATCAAAATCGCTTGCGCACACACGCGCAGAAACAGTAAAGAAATATCTTACCGATGTTTGGTCAGTCTCGCCCGATCGCATTGAGATCAAAACCAGTTCGAACCCGACTATTCCTTCCTCACAAAAAGATACTGCAGGTATCGCCGAGAATCGCCGCGTGGAAATTTTGACCGACGATGAAGCGATTCTCTCTCCCGTCGTTCATGCTCAATTTAAGGAGTATGCTATTACTCCTGAATCGGTGCCTTTTGCAATGAGCGTACGTGTTCACGATCCGATCGCTTCCTGGAAGCTTGCTGTGAACGCTCATAATAAAGAAGTCTATTCTGCCGGAGGATCAGGTGAGCCACCGGCAGTGATCGGATGGAAACTCGATACTCATGCCGCTGAAAAACTTGCCGCCACAATTAAAGGCAGTGAAAACCTGAAATGCGGGCTTGATGTCACCGATACAAAGGGCATACGCGGTTCCTCAAGTGTTGATCTTCCTGCAACAATGGAGACAAATCCGTATGAGATCTCGCGTCTCTCCCTTGTCGTTTTTGATTTTGATAAATCAGAGATCAATTCAACGAATAAAAAAATGGTCTCGGAATTTGTTGCGAAGACAATTCATGACGGCTCAACTGTTTCCATCACAGGAACAACAGATGCTATGGGTGAACTCGATCATAACAAAGAACTTTCCACTTCACGCGCTTTTGCTGTGCATAAACTCATCAAGGAAGAAAACGCTGTTGCGGAAATAACGAAGGTCGAAGGCATAGGTCCGACATA
>PLXB01000132.1 GCA_003151215.1 Ignavibacteriota bacterium | reverse complement strand
ATATCTACCAGACGAGGATATGAATATATATTTTGAATCCGGGCTGAAGGCAACCTGTGAGAAATCTATGCCGTAATCTAGGCCTAAAATACTTGTCACGGAAGAATCGATCTGCAACAGGTCAAATGACGTAAACGGAGTTAACCGGACAATAAGATATTTCCAATCGGGACTGAAAGAATATCCATACAGGACAGAATCATTCGAGTATATCCGGTCATAGGTACCCGATCTTCTCAGGTA
This sequence comes from Ignavibacteriota bacterium, assembly GCA_003151215.1. Next base: position 7,030 of record PLXB01000132.1, on the reverse strand, counting down.
AATAGAGAGATTATAGTAATTGTACGAGATCTTCATCGAACTATCGGCTGAAAAGACCGTATCCGTTATGATGTATGGATCCACCACATGATCTACATCACCGGTCACGGCATTGATCCACTTCGCCTTACTGCTGTCATAGACGATTATATCCTTAGAATCATCCGAATATCTAAATGTCGCATTTACACTTACCCGGCGGGAAAACAACAATCGAAGCGTGTCCTGGAAGTCATAGGAATAGAGGTTGCACGAATCAGGGACTGTTCTGGTGGGGTATGGCTCCACATGATACCAGCTTTTCGTATAGCAAAACTTTGAATCTTTATCAGAACTGACTGGAATACTTATGGCTGAACTGTATGTGGTATTTATCGTTGCTCCCTGCTCGTTTTCTAAAGTCTTTATGAATGTTCCGTTTTTAGCATCCCACATCCGCATCAATCCATACCCGGCCGTCTGCACAACCCCCAAGGATATCTCAGTAGTCATCAAGTAATTTTTACTTTTTGAAACAATAAGCTGCTGCACATGCCCAATTAGACTGGCTTTAATCCATAGCGGTTTCGCTGACTGACAAAGAACCTCATCGGTCACTAGCCATGAGACCGTAATGAGTAGCAAAGAAATAAGACCTTTTTTCATATTCAAAACAAGGATTTCTGGCCTTTCTTAGGAGTATCCTCCGAATTGAGCAACTGAGGTACTATCAAATCAATTCCGCATTTTTCATTCAACTGTTTTACCGTGTATTCACTTATTATTGGAGTGTTGGATTCATCGTGCTGATGCATCATGAAATAAATATCTTTTACACCGGCTTTCAGCCAGGCATTGATCTTATCTACCCATGCATCGATACGGGGATAATCGGTGGGATGAAGGTTATTGCCGACAAAGCGAATAAAGGCTTTCGGAATAGGAAGTTCGGTATGAACGCAGTCGCGGCGTCCTGAAGTATCGGTTGTAACCCAGCCATTACTATTCGAGGCGAGGAAATCGAAGAGTTTATCGCGATAATCGGTTGTGAACCAATCAGTATGCCGGACTTCAACAAAGACTTCCAGATCTTTCGGCAGGGCAAGCAAATATGCCTGTAGGATTTCGAAATTTTTCGGAGCGAAATTATCGGGCAATTGCAAAAAGCACGGGCCGCGTTTCTTTCCGAAGCCGGAAATCGATTCCAGAAAACTTGAGGTTATATCCTCACAGTTTTTTAATCTTCTGAAATGGGTAATACTCTGATTAAATTTCGGACAGAAGAGAAAATCTTTGCCGACATCTTTAGCCCACCCTTCGATCTTTGCAACAGGATAAATTTGATAGAAAGTGGCATTCAGTTCGATCGTGTTAAAATGTTTTCCGTATTCTTTCAGGAAATCTTTCTCTTTTGTACCTTTGGGGTAGATCAGGTTGACCCATTCTTTGCGTCCCCATTTTGCGCAGCCGAAATGGACAGTGCCTTGCGTTTTGCCTTTTGCAGCTTTTACAATAGCCTTCGTCTTTGGTGATTCTTTCGGCAACGAGTGATCAACGCCGTTTAATTCGCTTTGTTCAACTTTTCCAAATTCCATAATATTTTTTTCAACTACTGTTTCAACATACCCTGCACAATAGGCTTTAAGCCGCTAAAGAAAAATTCTACAGCAATGACCATGACGATCAGTCCCATCAGGCGCATCATGATCTTATTTCCGGTTTCTCCTATCAGNNGAGATAAGAAAAATTGCTCCGACGAGTATGATCTTTCTTTCGATCGAATGCGCATCCTGCATCATCACGATGGCATTAGTGATAGCGCCGGGTCCGCAGATGATCGGAATGGCAAGCGGCGTGATGGAAATATCGGTAATATATTTCTTCTTATCCTCTTCATCGATCTGTGTGCGGACAAGTTTTGCCTGAAGCATATCGTATCCGACTGAAAAGAATATGATGCCTCCGACGATGCGCATGCTATCGACCGAAATATTAAAGAAATTGAAAAGCACTTGCCCCATGAATGCAAATATTATTAATGTGCTGAATGCAACAATAAGCGCTCTGCGTGCCGTGACCTTGCGCTCATGCGGCGTGAGTGTGCCTGTCATTGTTATAAAGATCGGCATCGTTCCGAGCGGATTGATCAGTGAGAAGAACGATGTAAAGCACAGTAGTCCGAAACCGGTTAGTTCGTGCATTGTCTAAAAAAAAATGGTGTTTCGAAAACAGGCAGAACGCCTCGTTAGTGCGTAATTTTTTGACTCGCACGGAGGCTCTATTCCTGAATTAATCAAAGCGAAATGGTGTATGTATATAAGGATCTGATCTGTTATTTATCAATTCTGTTTACTATGAAAAGAATCTTCCTATCTCTGATAACCATTTTGGTCTTAACATCCTCGGCTGCTGTTGCGCAAGTAAAAAAAAATCAACAACAATATTCTGACGATCCTGCAGCGCGAGAAGAATATGATTTTATGCGTCTGCGCGATCCGAAGACTGATCAGATCCCTCCCTTTATCGCGCAGAAAGAATTTGAATTTGCCTCGAAGCTTCCGAAGCATGACCCATTCGGCGCGCGATCCAACGCAGCAGCGTCTTTCGATTGGCAGCCGATGGGGCCGATGAATCAGGCAGGGAGAACGCAAGCTATCGGCATTGATATATTGAATGAAGATAATATGCTGGCTGGTTCGGCATCGGGCGGCGTATGGAGATCGATCGACGCAGGGCAATCATGGGTGAAGGTCACGTTACCAAATGATGAACAATCGGTGAGTGCAATAGTACAGGATACCCGCAAAGGAAAAGAATCGACGTGGTATTATTCGACCGGAGAACTCCTCAGTACAACAGGTCGCCGCGAGACAAGCAATATCCGCACTCATTCTTGGGGTAATGGAATCTATAAATCTACCGATAACGGCACATCTTGGGATCCACTTCTCTCTACGATAACAACAAGTTCACATATCGCTCCTATCAATTTCACCGGCATTTGGAATCTTGCGCTCGATACAAAAAATTCTGAGCAGGATATACTCTACGCTGCCTGTTATGGCGGCATTATGCGTTCATCCGATGGCGGTGCGACATGGACGAACGTTCTCGGAGGCGATTCTGCTAAATGTTTTAATTCCGAGATCGTCATGGGTTCAGGCGGAACACTTTATGCAGTAATTGGAAGTGTTTTCGATGGAACTGCGCCTCCGCATCAAGGCGTTTGGCGCTCAGTTGACGGAATTAATTGGATCAATATCTCCGGAAGCGGCCTGCCGAAACTCATTCGCCGTTCACGTCTGGCCCTTTCACAATCAAATGACAGCATTCTCTATTTCCTCACAGAAGCTCCTTCTGATTGGACGGCTGCCGATCAAGAGTTTATCACCCTGCATACACTTTCGAAATATTCATATAAATCCGGTGCTGGAAGCGGATCCGGAGGTATATGGGAAAACAGGGTAGTTCCGTTCGATATGAACATTTATCAGTATAATAATTCGCTGGGAGGATACTGTCTTACGCTTGCAGTCCATCCTACCGATCCGGAACAAGTCTTCATTGGTGGAAATAGTTTGTACTATTCTTATAATGGATTTCAGGATGCAGGCGTTAAACTGGGCGGGTATGCAGATGACCCTAACCATCCACCACCTTATCCGTTGCATCCCGATATGCATACTCTCGAATTTTCTCCATCAGATCCATCACGGCTTTTTGTGGGGCATGACGGCGGCATTTCCGTAACCGACGATTACCAAACAGCGCCTTCTGTTTGGACAGATTTTAATAACGGGCTTTCTTCTTCCCAAGTTTATTACTCCTCAATAGATCACACAACAATAGGTAGCGATATGATCGTAAGCGGTTTGCAGGATAATAATAGTTATGCAACCCTAACTCCCGATCCGAATGCACCGTGGGATATTGTCGATGGAGGCGATGGAATGACTGCGGCAGTTTGTAATGGCGGTGAATTATTTTTGACTTCATACGAGAATGCGTATGTCGATTGTTCTACCTATGACGGGGGTTCTATTACGTATCACGGTCAACTTCCGCTGCCACCTACGACTGCATCAGCGAACTTCTTTACAAATTATATTCTCGAACCGAATCAAACGAACCAACTTTATCTTGCCGTAGCGGATGAATTATGGAGATATAATAACCTTTCCGCTCTTATTTCGGAGTTCGATCCTATCCCTTCAGACTGGGATAAGATCCCAGGCGTCTTTGAAGCATTGAACCCTTCTGGGGCATTCATCAGCACGTTCGGATTTGCAACCGATGTCCGAGATCGGCTATACTTTGGGACGAATACCGGTAAGGTATATCAAGTCGATAATGCAGCAAGCCAATCGGCAACATTGAAAGATATTTCAGGTTCTTCGTTTCCGCAGAATGGATTTGTTGCAGGGATCGAAGTCGACCCTGCAAATGCGGATGAGATCATCGTCGTATTTTCAAATTATAATGTACAAAGCCTTTTCCGCACCATTGATGGCGGCAAAACGTGGTCTGCTATCGGGGGAAATTTAGAAGAATTGCCCGATGGTGCAGGATCAGGTCCTTCAGTAAGATGTTCGAAAATTATTCATACCACAACGGGCACTATCTATTATGTAGGGACAAGTGTGGGCTTGTATTCGACTACAAAGATCAATGGCGCTCAAACGGTCTGGACTCAGGAATCTCCAACTGCGATCGGAAATCTTATTGTAGAAAATATTGATGCACGGCAATCCGATGGAAGAGTGATCGTCTCGACACAGGGAGGAGGGGTTTTTAAGAATGCTGTAACTAATGGAGTGCAAGATCAAAGCGTATCTGGCGGACAATTTTTGCAGCTCGAACAAAATTATCCGAATCCTTTTAGAACCTATTCGAATATTCGCTTTACGATATCCAAGAGAAGCGAGGTTGTCATAGAACTCTACAATGCGCTTGGCGAAAAAATCGGAATTATTGCAAGCGGGGCATACGAGCAGGGAAGTCATGTTATCGGACTATCAGGAAAAAATCTTTCTGCTGGAGATTATTATTTGCGGGCAATGGCGGACGGTACTGTTTCAACGAAGATGATAACGATCATAAAGTAAGCGAAGCATTTTTTTTACCAGAAAAAAGGAAGAAGACGTTTTGTTCTTCTACGGTACTGTTGGTACTCCGGAAATTTTCCTAAAAGAAGTTTTTCCTCAAAGCGTAACTTCACGAGAAGATCGATCAGGAGAATGATCCACACTCCGTATCCCAGTACGGTATGAATATTGAGCGCAATGCCAAGCATTGCAATGAGAACGGCGACATACATCGGNNAGGGACCGCTCGTTACAAGTTTTGCCTCTTCTTTCGGAATCGGATTGACGGTAAAATTTCCCATTCGCATTGTGAGCATTGCCCAAAGAGCAATGGCAATGCCGGCAGTTATCATGATGACAGGAAGTAGAGTTAAGGTTACAGTACCGACGAAATAGAAGAAAAAAACTGCGCAAAAAAACTGTATTGTTACAAGAAGATAGGATTGTATTTGTAGTTTCTGCATTGGTACTAAACAAAAACAGCGCTCAAAATGAGCGCTGTTTTTTCATTTCTCGTCTTTCACTTCCGATCAAAGCCCTTTCTTTACTCCCCATGCAGCCGGCCAATCGGGAGTGCCGCTTTCATAATTTGCCATCCAGACAAAGCCGCGTGTCATCGTGAAACGTCCAAGCTTAATATCGGTATCCGGCGGAAGAGTAGGGTAATAAATATCTTTTGTTGTCTTTCCTGCCGGCAGAACGATCTTGATCAGGATTCGCGGTGCAAGCCCAAGCGTCGAATCAGAACGGTGTGCATCGTTGCCATTGCCGTGATAATCGTTATTCGAATAGAAACTCTTATAGAAGTTCTGATTATCGCCAAGTGCGAGCCGGAAACCGGTATTCGAAGCTGTATCGGCAATGAGGCGTTTGACAAGTGGCGTAATATCTTTCGTACCGCTCCAATCGTTGCTATGCAATTTGATCTTTATCGGATTAACCCCTGTATTGTAGCGAGCGCCATCGGGTCCGTGGTTCCAGGTTACCGAATCCGCATTCCACTTTACGCCCACTTCGGTAAGATTAAGATATACATCATCCGTCGTTCCATCTTCCGTTGTGCCACTATGGTATACTTCGAGATAGGATTCCAGGATCTGTGTGCTATCGGGAAGGAACGGCATCAGGAATTTCAGGTAAGAAATCTGAAAGTTCGAAACGGTGCCGGGAATATCGGCTCTGCCTGCAGTCAGATCGGCGCTATTCTTATAGTTCATATCCGGATTCTCGCTGGATATTTTTGTATCAGTATAAGGCGCGATCCACATATAAACTGTTCCGGATGCATCGTTCTGCGAAACAGGGCTTAAAGGGTTCTGATTGAGCATGCATCCGGTAAATGATGCCGCTGCAATTGCTCCGAAAATAAGTGCTTTGTGATTCATAATATCTCCTAAATTTGTTCGTGAAAGTATCGTAACTATACAATCAAAAACGTCTGAAGTTTGATCGCTGTGACGTGAGAGACAGGTTATTTCAATGAATTCTCTTTCATTTGCGCATCCTATTTCATCCTGCATCCTTACCGCTATAACTTCCGTATTTTCGCATACAGACCATGGCTGATATCTTCATATCCTATTCCTCGCATGACCGTGAAAAAGCTCTCTCGCTTGCCGATGAGCTTCGTTCTCTTGGTACTTCAGTATGGATAGATCAGGCTATCGATGGAGCAGCCCAATGGTCTGCCGAAATTGCCAAAGCCCTGGATGAATGCAAAGCGCTAGTCTTTCTGGTATCGAAAACCTCGGTTTCGAGCAAAAATTGCGTCAAGGAAATTACGATTGCCGCCGAAGCGGATAAGCATATTTTGCCTGTCGATCTGGAAGATATACCGCTTCCACGAGAATTCAAATATCATCTTGCCGGCATTCAGCGTGTCGCATATTCCAATCGTGAAGCGATCCGCAGAGCAATTGAAAATCTTATTTCTACTAACTCCGTAGAGACGCGCCATGGCGCGTCTC
>PLXB01000353.1 GCA_003151215.1 Ignavibacteriota bacterium | reverse complement strand
CGGAATACGAGGAGGTGAAGCGGATGGTGGAGGCTCTTGAATTAAAAATGTAAAATGTAAAATTAAAAATTGTAGAGGGCGCGATTCGAAAGGATTGCGCCTTTTTTTTATGTATATTAACTCTGTAGTTAATGAGCACCCATTTCAAGCGAAAAGCTAAAAGCTAAAAATTCTTTGCCCGTATGCCGAAACTTGCATTTACGCCTCTGCGCAAAGCCGAGATCATCGGCTTGGCTGAACATGCGCGAAAGGAATATTCAGGATTGAGTTTGGATCAGGTTGCCGAACGCGAGAATATCATTCTTATTCGCGAACCCGATGCGAATTCGAAAAAAGCGGGCTATGCCTGCTCATTAAAAAGTGAGACGCCGAAACTTATTCCGAGTCTTTCCCGTCCCGGCGAATACATTCTTTCCTACCGGGAGAAAGAAATTATCTGCAATGATTGCATCGTCATTAATCCTCTCTACGGAATTCCCGAACGCGAAATATTCTGGCATGAATTTTATCATCTCTGGTATTCGCCGTCGCGCAAAACCACAATGGATTTTTTCCATCAGTATTCCACCGGCGGCGCGCTCGATGCACAGGAAGAGCGCCGCGCGAATATGTTCGCAGCTTTCATGCTGATTCCGGAAGTGTGGAAAGGGGATACTGCGGAGATGGTGAGCGAGAGATTTGGGGTGAGTGGGGAGATGGCGAGACTGCGTTTAAGTGCAGTTTGAAATTCATTTGCCTTTAGACAGTTCAGTTAAAGCATCGACTGTTTTATCGATGCCCTCATAGTATTTTTCCTGGCTGAACAAAGAATTAAACACGTCACGGTTAATATTGCTCAGAAGAGAATCAGGGGCACCGTTAAGCACTCTCCTGGTTGTGATAGTCCCATTATGATCATCCCTTGCATACAAAATCACCGCACCGCCATTAGGATATTTTTTTTGATCGCCGATCTTATAGAAATTACAAATCGCTTGCGTTGTTGTGTTCGCATTTTTGCCATTCAGTGAGGGAACGATCACAACAAAAATCTGTATTTTACCGGAATCGGCAAGGCTTTGGACCTTGGAGAGAATCTTTTGAGACTCGTCTGCCCTCAGGAGTCCGGATGGATCATAAAGCGGGCTTTTCAATTCCATCAGCGATTCCGAAAGTGGCATTTTGAAACTCACCGTCTGCGTGTACCAAACCCTGGCAGGGTTGCCGTCCGGTCCAAGTGCAGGTGAAAAGCGGACTTTCTTAACGGCGTCAATCGTAGGTTGTTTGAAGATTTCGTCGCTAGCCTTATCAATAGTCACTTTTTCCACGTTGCCATCTTTTCCAATGAGTGCAGAAAACGTTACTTTTCCTTCGAGCTGCGATCTTTTTGCTTCTTCAGGGTACTCAACAAGCTTCTGAATATTATTCAGCGGTTTCGGATCTACTTTTACATAAAACTCATCGGGTGTAGGCGGAGTCTGGTTGACAGAATCCGCCACAGATGGCTTTTGCGCAAAAGCAATGCCAGAAACAAGAAGAAGAAAAACCGGAAGAATGTATTTCATAATTTTATCCGGAAAAAGGTCTATTTTTCGCATTATACCAATTCCGGAATATTTTCTGCTTCGTATTTTTCTATGAGGGTACCGATGAGTTCCATGAGTGAAGCAAGATGGTGGTTTTCGTTTTCGCCAACTTCATCGATCAGTTCATCCAAAATAGCAACAAGGCGGTTATATTCTGCCTCAGTATGAGGGACGTAAAGAAATGCCGACATAGGATCCCATGCCGTTTCGATCTGTTTAACTAATATCCCTGACATAAGTAAGTTAACGTCCAAGAACAAAAATACGAAAGGTTTTGGATAGAGGAAGTCTGATTTGAGAATAGGTGCCCGCAATATTAAATTTTCAAATAATCGGTTTAGGCACCTTGACAAACATCTTCCTTTTTTGTATATTGAATTATGAATGATAGGCACCTATCAAACGAGAAGTGAAGAACGAAAAGCTAAAATATGAAGGGGAATGGTTGTTGTGTGTAAACTTACTATATTGATTTATAAGGGGTTATATCTGGTTCAGATGGATGAGACCATCGGGATTTTAGATCGCCGCGCCGGAGGAAACTCGGCTCGCAATAACGACCTTTTCTGATGTCTTATAAAAAGGACGAGCACCTGTTGTGTGCATAGCGATATTATTGAATTATAATAACTTACAAGGCAACTATGCCGGGGATTATATGTCATTGCGAGCGGATGCGAAGCAATCCCCCTCGATAATGTCGAAAATTCAGGCATTCTGCTAATATCGGGGGATTGCTTCGTCGGGCTAAAGCCCATCTCGCAATGACAAATTAAACTGTAGGAATACCCCCGTTTAAGCCTTCCGAACCATATAGTCCTCAATAGCGTTTTGACCCTCCCCTTAAAAAAGGGGAAATAATTAACTCTTTTGCAGCATCTTTTATCCGGCAGATAGTGCAGAAGTATTATTCACCAGTTGCCGGGCTAACTATCTTTTTTCACTCATTAACT
>PLXB01000090.1 GCA_003151215.1 Ignavibacteriota bacterium | reverse complement strand
CAATTACCTACAGGAAGAACAGACATCACTCCGTCAGGAGGTGGATTTCTCGATCCTGATCTCGAACCTGGCGCCGGAACAACGAATTTCCTTTTTGGAGCAAATGCATTCTGGTCTTTTGACCGCATAGGTTTCGGAGCCAACGTCGCTGCGGGTATTCTTACAGGCAAGGGTGCGCCCGAGGATTCAGGGCAGTTTCACAAATACGGGAATTTTCTTAATGGCGAAATCGGTGTACGCTATAGAATTCTCCCGGCTGATATGAGTATATCAAATCTTTCGATTACATTTGGCATTGGCGCTGAGACTCGCGCGCATGAAACACAAGGCGGACAGGATATTACTGCTTCCGGCGGAACGCTTGTCTTCATTTCTCCGGGTTTGAAATATATTATTTCACAATCCCTTGCTGCTGATGCATCTTTCCGCATTCCGATTTATGAGTATTTCGGATGGGATCCTGGCCCTCCTCCTACATTGCAGTTTGGCGAAACATACAGGTTCATCGCGGGGATACAGTTTATCTTATAAATAATAACGTTTCCGTCCGAAGATGAGCACAATATATCGGGATCTTACATCCCCATTGTATTCATTTTCGGATGCAGAGCCAAATAAAGTTCAAATGCTTTCGGGTATTGATCTTTGTATACGAATGCAATATTGGTTGGAAGAAAATTTATTGTTCCTTGAATTCCTAAATCGAGATCAACGCCGTAGTCATCGAAGAGTTTCCTATTAATTCCGATCGTCAGTTCTTTGACGGGTTCTTTTTCGAGCGAGCTGACCCCGATCACAAGTTCGGCCTGCGCTTTTTCGACATATTCGAATCGCCCGTAAAGCGCATTGCCGAGGAAATGAAATTCTGTTTCTGCAAGAATACTTACTTCCGGTGTCAATATCGTGTCTGCTTTCGGCGTATAGATGATGACGGCGGAATGATGGCTTGTTTTGGAGCTCCAGACAAGGGTATTCGAGATCCACTCTTCACCGCCAAAGACATGTGTATAGATAGCCGAAGCAGTCGAAAGCCACTCATTCGAAAAATCGCGATCGGGATTTTTCAGAAATGCGCGGGAAAATTGCAAGGCAATTTCTGAGGTTGGATTATAAGAAATTCTTCCGCTATACGAATCAAATAACGGCTTATCGAAATTGAGTCTGTTCTCATCCGGCGCAGCGCCGGTAAAAAGCGAACCTTCGAGCTTGAACCGGTCATATTTTATTCCTGCAGTTGCAACACCGAAAGTGATATGTGTTGCATCCTGCCAATGGTGGCTGATCGGAGCGTCGGGGTCGCTCATCGCAGAGAGACGATGCATAAATGCAGGGGGACCTATTGCGGGTTCGCCGGGGTAGCCGAGATAGATAAATCCACTCAGTGATTCCGAGAATTTCGTGCTGATCGCAGTCGAAAGTTCGGAGAAAAGATCATGCGGATGCTGCCTATCGACAAGATATGCGCCATGCCATGTCTCGCCTGTCTGCAAAAGAAGCGGGTAACCGTTACCGCCTTCGGTAAACCAATCGAAGCTGAACATACCACGAAACATGATCTGCGTATTAGCGCCGAGCATTCTTTGTGTCATTGCCATGAGATAATTTGGCGCATCGAAATCCTGACCTCCTCTTGTCGATCCCTGATCTGTATAACGTTATGAAATATGCCCGTGAATCATTGACGTCCACTCATCGCCTTGATACATCGCCCCATACATCGGACTTGATTCCGGATGCCAGCTTGTGCCTGATCCTTCCTGCGTCATCGGCACAGTTAAAAGAACCGATCCCTTCATTTCCATTCCCGACATTCCCTTCACATCCATCATGCCGGACATATCCATGCTATCCATCGGCATTCCCATGATCATCATAGAGTCTATCCTCCCTTTTGTATTTTGTGAATAGGATCTCGATGCGAATGTGCAAAACAGAATAAAAATTCCGGTGAGAAGAAGGTCACTTACCTTAGATCTTTCCCTGATGATGATATCCAATTTTTTTTTAATAAAATAGAATTACTCGATAATACTAAAGACACAAAAAAATGCGTAGACGTTACAAAAATCGCACTTGAGAAGAACGGCTTCTTGTAAGCTGTATTGTTTTATAGGTCAGAAAATGGATGATGTAGTTTCATAAGCAGCATGATCGCAGACATTGTGATCATCAGCCCGTCTTCAATGATCGTGATCGTGCCCATCGGAAGATTAAACACCGTACCAAGACAGGCACATTGTATTTTTCTTTTATGAAGAACGCTCTGAAGTACACCGATGATACTGATAGACATCACTATAAGCGAGGCAAGATAGAGCCCTATTATTCCCGGAAAAAACAGAAAACCTACTCCGAATGCAAGTTCTATAAAAGGATAAATATAACCGAAACCGATCCATCGTTTCGTAATAATGTCATACAATGAATACGATGCTGCAAATCCTCGCAGATCAAGTAACTTAAAGAAAGAAAATGTTATGAAAAATCCTCCCATAAAATCACTCATCATCGTAGAAAATGAAAATCCATTAGCAAATTGTTTTATTCCGACAAGGCTCAATAGATATGCAAATACAAGAATTAAAGGGTAGTAATCTTGAATTGAGATCTGTTTTTCTTCGGGGATGTGGCTCTGTGGTGAGGTTCGGGATTCCATCATATCATTCCCGATCAGACCGTATGTGCCAACATCTTTGAGTGCAGCATTGAAAACCTCAGTTTCAATATGCTTTTTCATCGAAATGGTAGCACCCGGCGGCTCCAAAGAAACTTCGACGTTCTCCACATCCGGTATGTTCCGAATGGCTTTCTCTACCTTTTGGATACAGTTCTCGCAGTGCATGCCGGTTACAGTATATGTATGTCTCATAAAATATATTTGCTTTTTTATTCCTACCGTATTTTACTGCGGGGAGTATTGCAGAGTTACCAAAAAGACTTACATAACTTTATGGTAGTGAATCTATCGTTTTTCGTTTTTCGCCTTTCAAACTTTTAAAAAAAGAGGGCGTTAAACCGGTTACTTTCTTGAATTGATTTGATAAATGAGAGGCGCTGCTATACCCCAACTTTCTCGCGATCTGGTTTAAAGAAAGCTCGCCATAAATAATCAACTCTTTGACACGTTCGATCTTTTGCAGAATGATGTACTGCTCGATCGTGATATTTTCCGTTGAGGAAAATAACGCGCTTAAATAGGAATATTCCCGGGATAATTTTTTTGAAAGGTACCGTGAGTAATTGATCTTCGTCGAAGATGCTGATTGAATATTTTCGATAACGGCAAGCTTGATCTGCTCGATAAGTTTTGCAGTTCTATTCTCGAGAAGTTCGAACCCATTTTTTCTCAGGATGTCGGCGATACGGATGTATGCTTCCTTTGAAGGATTGCCGAGTATTGTCACTTCGCCCAATGCGATGTTGTGCACTTCAAAGCCGAGATTTTCCATTTCTTCTCTGACAACGCGTATGCAGCGATCGCACACCATATTCCTGATGTGAAAAGTCGTACTTGTTCTTGATCGTGATTCTGTCATTTTCAGGGACAATAAACAGTGATCCTTCGACTTTCGGTTGCTCAGGCACATTTTTTACATCCATTGTTACAAATCTCGTGTAATTACGAATACTACTATATGAAATTTCAAAAAAATATGATGCCTTTCATTACTTTACTTGCCTCGATTATTTTAACATTTGGCTGCACGCAAAAGCGAACTGTCGATGCCAGAACAACTCCTTCGCTCGGAGAGACTACCGAACTCTCTGCGCAAAAGATAAAGGTTTTTTCCGCCGAAAAAAATGACTATATCTGGGTTGAGAAAGTTGTTAAATCCGATGAGGAATGGAAGAAACAACTTGAGCCCCTTTCCTACGAAGTTACGCGCCAGGCAGGAACAGAGCGCGCATTCACGGGAAAATATTTGAATAATCACGAGAAGGGAATTTTTTCCTGCATCTGCTGCGGCAACGATCTTTTCACTTCGGATACGAAATTTGAATCCGGCACGGGCTGGCCGAGCTTTTATCAGCCGATCGCGAAAGAAAATATTACGACGAAATCCGATAATTCATTCGGCGAAGAACGCACCGAAGTTCTCTGTTCCAGATGCGGCGCGCACTTAGGTCACGTCTNNTCTTCGATGACGGTCCGAAGCCGACAGGGCTGAGGTACTGCATGAATTCGGTGGCGCTGAATTTTACAGCGACGAAGTAACAGATTGATTGGTGGGGTGGTCTAAGAGTCCGCCCCACTATGAAGGAAACTGCTCAGAATATCGAATACGTCAAGCCCAGTGCAAGCCCTTCCTTGATCTGAGTTCTTGGAGTAACGATCCTATCATTGATAAGCTGCACTCCCAGGCTTGTGACGATATATTTATTGACCTTCATCTCCAGCAGGTTATCCATTCGAACGGTGATAACATCCAGTGTTTTGAACGGTGCAAAAAGCTCAAGCTTTGATTTCAGAATGATATTTTTATCCAATTCAAGTTGCAGCTCGGTCACCGATTCGAATCCGCCTTCGATTTTAGATTTTTCGATCTGAGGTGTATTCGGATCGTCGGTATATATGGTATAATGGTTTGTAAATGTCTCTCTTAAGGCTAATCCCAGACGCGATTTGATCGTCGCAGCATGATGAAAGCTGAAACCGATCGCCTGCGTGGCGATCGCCGGATCGAGAAAACCCGAAACGCCTGTTTTTGTCTGAAGAGAATCGTTATTATATTTATAGCTCGTCGTGAATTGAGATTTGAAGGTTACGCTTGCATACGGATCCCAATGTTCGCTCATCTTATAGGCAAGAATGGATTCCAGATCGATCTTGTCGTCGGTCTTTCGTAAGCCAAGATTTCCGAGCCGCGCCTCACCGTACGAAAACGCATAATTCGTCGTCCAGTTCGTTTGCGTTTCTTCATCAATGCTTGTTCCATTGATAAGCAGATTATAGGCAAGCGCATTTTCCCCTCCCGCTGCCCAGTTGGAATAGGAAACCTGGGAAAGATTCAAGGTCGAGATCAGGCTGTGTGTCCAGCCGTGCTTGATCGTATCCTTGTCATCTGTTCTATCTTGAGCGGAAACAACAAGTGGAAGGCTGATGGCAAAAAGAATTGCCGGTAGAAGAATTTTTTTTTTCATAGGAATAATTGATTTGATAAGATTATTTTTTGCGAAGTTCATCACGAATCTCGGTAAGAAGCATTTCTTCCTTCGTCGCGGTAGCAGGCTCCGCCGGAGCTTCAGCTCTCTTTCTGTTCATCGTATTAATGCCTTTCACCATCAGGAATATGCAAAATGCGACGATCAGGAAATTGATCAGCGTATTCAAGAATACTCCGTATTTGATCATCACGGCAGCCTTATCGCCCGCTGCTTCCTTGATCGTGAAGGCAAGTTTGCTGAAATCCACGCCGCTTAAGATCATGCCGATCGGCGGCATAATGATATCTTCGACAAGCGAGGAGACGATCTTGCCGAATGCTGCGCCGATAATAACACCGACTGCGAGATCGATGACATTGCCTTTCGCGGCAAATTCCTTGAATTCTTTTATCATTGACATAGGATATTCCTTATAATTATAATGGCACTACATTGTGGTTGCAAATATAAGACCTAATACGGTTCCGCGATGAAAACCCCGACAACTCTATTTCATCCGTACGATTTCGATGCGGTGGTTCATAAGCCTGTGCTCAGGAGTGTCATTCGGCATTAATGGATTATGAGGCCCGTAACCCTGCGTCGATATTCTGGAAGCGGAAACTCCACGGGAGACGAGCCAGATTTTTATCGACTCCGCACGGTCTTGTGTTAACTCCATGGCAGCGTTAAAGTCGCCCGAGTTATCGGTATATGCGCGAACCTGGATCTCAATTTCCGGATGATTGGTCAATGAATTAAGCACCGGCACAAGCAATGGATCCGATTCAGGTCTCAGCCGCGATGTCCCACTGTCGAATGCAATATTCCCGAAAACCTGTGATGTTCCTCTGGAGCCGAAGTCAAATTCATCGGCTGATTGAGGCTGATTGTTGCCGAAGGTATACATTATCCCGATCCTGAAGCTCCAATAAGCATCGTTGCGGTTATCGTGAACGGGATTAAGATCATCGCTCAGAGAAGGATTTACTCCAACCTGGCAATCGACGGCAAAATTTTTGTCAAGAGGATGATACAATCCAATGCCTAACGGAAGAAATTCCGTCGTTCCGCTCAGTTTTGCATCCGGCGATGCATTCGGCGGAGCTGATGTGACCGAATAACTCAGAAGCCCGATGCCGGCATAAAGATAAGGCTGCCACCGGATTTCTTCTAAAGGGGCATAACGAATGCGCAGATCGATAGGAATGAGATTTGTCGAATACTCCGAGTAGCCGCCTTGATTCGGGCTGGAGATCTTTCCGAAACCGATGCCGCCTTCCAGACTCAGATGCGGTGCAAGGCCGTTACGCCAAAGTCCGTTAATAGTGAATTGCGGATTAATGGATTGCGCTAATGCTTCATTAATGCCGCGGATGGCGCCAAGACCGATACCGACATTCCATGATGGCTGCCATTGCGAATAGGAATTCTTCGCAAAGAAAATTCCTGCGAATAACATGAGCGTGGAGAGATTTTTTTTCACCCGTTAATTTTTCGTGGCTTTACTGATTCGTTCGACACAGCAAGGGCAAAAATACGGAAAAATTTTATCACCGCAGAACATACGTAAATTTCAAAAAAGACTTACGATAATTTCAACATCTATTTTATGTTTATGCACTTTTTTTAAAAGAATTATTTATTTAGAAATATTGGCACATCTTATAAATCCCTATGGTCCTCAAAATATGCCTTGCTGTTATGGAGGATATGGAGGTCTCGGCGATTGTCCATATTGTCAACATTGCACTTATCAATGTGGGTATACTGACGATAATGGATTATGCAGTATCATTGCCTCGCAAGAAGTAGGGCCAGATGATAATAATTTTTTGCTTCCATGTTGCGAACCACCCCCCGCGGAATGCGGTTCAAGAATATGCGTTCCTGAATCTAGTACTCAATAAGTAAGTATGCTTAAAATTAATTTTTTTTTCTTTATATTTATTTTCTTGGTGCAGAGTCGCTGCTACTCTGAGACCATAGATTCATCTGCTGTTCCAAAAGACACAATATGCTCTTGCAAGCCATCTCTACCCATAGAAATTGCAGTAACGTCGATTATTTATGGCGTTCCATCTTTTTGGATTTGGAGAGTTTTTTTTGATTATGATAGAAAAGGTGTTTCCGATGCCAGAATTATATATATGCCTGTGTCGCTTTTCCTTTTAATGTTTTCTTTAGGTCCGATTGCTGAATGGACTTCAGGGTGCGAAGCATCTTACTGGAATACACTCTGGATAGGCTTGGGCAGTGAACTCATCGGGTGGACTATATACGCCGGTTACGGTTTTCAACGTCCTCAGAATATTTATAAATTTAATTTGCCTGAATACGTTGCTCTGGGTATAGTTCCATCGGTCGCATCAGTATTTATCTACAATCTCTTTCTACATCCAAAAGAAAAAAATGATCACATTATGTATCTGATTCCATCGTTCGGTGAAAAAAATACGGCTTCGCTGAATTTTATGATGCAATTCTGATTCTTTAAAGTACTTAGCAACTAAGGTTTCCTATTTTCCCCGCGCAGATTTAAGGAAAAATGTGCCTATTTTTCGCTGAATTCGCCAAAGTATATAAAAATTTGATATTTT
>PLXB01000497.1 GCA_003151215.1 Ignavibacteriota bacterium | reverse complement strand
GTTTTCTGCCTTCAAGTGCGCGGCTGCCGGCAACAACATCGTAGCCTTCATTCTCAATTGCCTGAATAACTTTTTCTACTTCATGGATCGGAGTCGATAGATCGGCATCGGTAAAGATACGGATCTTCCCTTTTGCCTCAAACATTCCGGCTCTGACTGCTGCTCCTTTACCGGCATTTACGCCCAGTTCTATTAAAAGAGTCTTGATATTGGCCGCAGAGTTTTTTTCAAATGCCCGGCGAATCACTTCTACAGAGTTATCGGGCGAACCGTCATCGACAACGATCACCTCGGCATCGTAGGAGACACCTTCAAAATAGGCAAAGACCTTTACCAGCGAAGCCGCGATGCGGTTTGCTTCTTTGTAAGCAGGGATAATGAGCGAAAGATGCACTCAGGAAATAGAAAATTGCAACGTAAAAATTGAAAATAGAGGGTTCGTTATTTTCAATTCTTAGGGTACAGGTTTCAATTTCAATCCGGACTTTTTATTCTTTGCTGAGTCGCTCATGGCAGCCGTATCCGCTTTCGGCATGATGCCAAGCTCTTTTTTAAGCGATTCGAGATGACTTCGCACCGCTGCAAATTCGGCGCCGAGCTCCGCTCCGCTATTCGCGATTGCCTGTCCGTATTTTGCAAAGAACTGATCGTAAAGCTCTACTGCTCTTTTCTTGTCTCCTTTTTTTTCTGCCATCATGGCATTGACCTCGTCGTTTCGGAACATGATCAATCCCTCGGAGTTCTGGTCGGGCGCTTGCGAGGCGAGATGCTGCAATACCGATTGCGCTTTTTCGACCTCGCCGGATGCGATCAACCCCTGAACATATATTTCACCGGTCTGCATATCGCGCGGAGAAAGTTTTGCTTCGCCGGCAGTTTCATTATATGTTTTTTCCTGCTCTGCATTTGCGAACCCCGCATATTTTTTTGCTTTTGCGGCGTCGCCGACACGCATATATAACTGTGAGACAAGCGGCAAGATCTGATCGTCATAACGAACGCGTTGCGGAGGAATAACGCTATCGAGCAGATCGAGCGTCTTCTTCGCCTCAGCCATTTTTCCTTTAGACACATAATAATCTGCTAAAGCATAATAGGTGCGCTCATAAGCAAAGAACGGAGGGTAATTCGTCCGATCCTCATTGCTCCATCGCGCCTTCGGATCGCGGAAAGTATTGATCATATAACCGCGTTTCGGAGTAAGCGAAGGTGTCGTAACCAGTTGTGATGTCTCCTCGGCGTTCACATCTTCTTTCAACGTTCCGAGCGGACCGCCGCCGGATTGGATGACCGGAGTTACACGCTGCGACAAACCTTCGGAAACGACATACGGGCGCAAACCAACAAGATAGTTATCCTGAACTAACGGCGCGAAATAGATCGGACGGGAATTGATATTGCCTTCGACGATCGAACGGACAACCTGATCGGCAACATAAAAATAATAATTATCTTTATCCACCTGTAATTCGCCGTGATAATTCCAGGACATCGTCGTATCCTTTGCATTCGTATTACCGGTAAATGCCATTATCGTTGCCGCGCTGACTTTCACTGTAGCAATCTCGGCTTTTCCCGGAATCGGATGAACGCCCTCCGGCGAATCGTCCGGTGCATTGAGCATCTGATCGGTGAAGCCCGGCAGGTCCATCTTTTTACCGATGCCCCATGAATCGTTTTTCAATTGCTTAATGTACCAACTCATATTGGCAAGTGAAAGATTGACAATACGGATGTCGCGTCTGATACCATAGGCTGATTGCGCTGCCCATAGAGGAAATGTATCGTTATCCCCTGCCGTGAAGAGGATCGCATCCTTCTCGCAGCTTTGCAATACATTGTAAGCATATTCGAGAGGAATGTTATCATGCGAACGGGAGTATTCCCGCCATTTCGAAGATTGATCGAATGTCTTCCCCATTGCCATTCCGGCAAGACCGACGCACTGATTCAACGGAACGAGCACAAGTGCGGCAAGCAGCGTGCCGCCGATAAGCGCGACATTACCCTCGCCGATCGGTATGGGCATCGTCTCATCTTCATTTTCCGCTGACTTCAGTTTTCGTGCACGGAGTATTTCCATCATTCCGACCGCTCCGATACCGACCCACATTGCATATATATAGAAGGCGCCGACATAAAAATACTGCCTTTCTCTGGGCTGCGGATCTTGTTGGTTCTGATACCATGCAGTGACAAATCCAAAAAGCATAAATGCTCCAAGCAACGTTAGCGCGCGTTTCGGGTCTCGCCTGAAATGCCAATACATTCCGAAAAGTCCCAGCAAGAACGGAATACCCAAAGTTTTTGACCAATCAACTCCTGCTCCATCTGCCTGCGAAACGCGGCCGACAAAATTCCAAAGTAAATAACGGTTATACATTTCATTCGTCTGATAGCGCCAGAAGTAATCCCAGTTTCCGGAATAATTGATAAACACCGGATCCTGGTCATGCGGACGCTCCGGATCGCCAACCTGACGAGGCCATGGCGGACGATATCCGTATTGCTCGCGATCGATGAATTTTGTCAGCGTTGCGAAATTATCGGCATGCCATTGGTTCATCGGCGGATCCTGCGCTGCGCGAACCATCACAAGGAGATAGGTCGAGTATCCGATAAAGACAAACATCGCCGACCACAAGCACAAATTAAGCAACGCTTTTTTCTCACGCTGCGAATAAATCAAGCCGATAACTGCTCCGGCAATAATTGCATAGCCGACAAGTTTTGAGATCGTCGGATTCGGAGAAGGACTGAATTTCGCTGCCAGATTAGAAATAACATATCGTGTAATGAATGCTATTCCGATCTGTGTATATGTTCTGCGGGAAATGCCCAAATAACTTTTATCTTTCGCGGCATTTTGTTTCGTCATGGCATTATAGATCCATACAGCTATTGCTGCTCCGATGAAACCATATGCCACTTCAATTGCGCCGCCGCCAAGCATTTCCGTTAACTGCGAAAGGATCAGTTTAAAGATCACAATAAATGCAACACAGGAAGAGATCACCATGCCAAACCAAGATGCAGTGGTCACCTCTTTGCGGCGACGGTAGTACACCAGCATAAAGCACGGAAACAAAGCCGGAATAGCCATTTGATGTGCGCCCATCGATAATCCGAGCGCATAGGCTGCCATCAGCAAATATTTTTCACTATGCTCTTCTTCAGCGTGATCGTACCAGACAACGACGATATAGAGCATAAAGGCAATAAAGAGCGAGCCAAGCGGAAAAATAATACTTTCCAGAGCATTGAACCAAAAGCTATCGGTAAAAGTATAGCATAACGCTGCAACAAAGGCTCCGCCGTATGTCGTCAATTCGTCTGCAAGCGATTTGGGTTCGCCGCGCCAAAGTTTGATAATCCGAGCCGTCGTAAGANNGAAGGACTGTCAGCGACGAGTAGATCACGGAAAAGAAGTTCAGCCGCGCAACATGATCCGTAAAAGTCGGCATCAGGATGGCAAGCCGCCCCATCAAGTACCAAAAAGGCGCTCCCGGAGGATGACCGATCTGCAAACCGGCTGCAGCAGAGGCAAATTCGCCGCAATCCCAAAATGAGATCGAGGGCTGCATTGTCATAAAATAGGTAAAGAACGCCGTGCAGAAGGCTAATCCGGCGAAGATGTAATGATTCCGTTTAGAGAGCATTCGTTATAAATTATGGAAATCAGAGTGAAATTTAGAGGTAATGAAACCGTTTTTTACCTAAGAGCAATCCCGATATTCGAACGAAATGCAAAAAGTAAAAAAGGGAAGAGTTATATATTTCTGATCAGGTGAACGATTACCTTCTAACCAGCCTGCGTCACAAAAAAAATTCGGAATATCTCTTTTTATTTTTGTGATTCTCCATGACACCTTTTTCTCCCTTTTTGCATTCTCTATCCTCTATTTTAAACCATGGAAATCGGAGTCGATAGTTTTGCTGCAATGTTCGGTGATACCGGCGCGATTAAGCTCAGCGATACTGATGCAATTGCGCAATTATTAGAGAGGATCGAACATGCAGACCGTTCCGACCTCGATGTCTTCGGCATCGGCGAGCATCATCGCAAGGGCTTTCTGGATTCTGCGCCGACACTTATTCTTGCAGCAGCCGCAGCGCGCACAAAACGTATACGGCTTACAAGTGCAGTTACAGTGCTTTCTGCTGCCGACCCGGTCAGAGTATTCCAAAATTTTGCAACTCTCGATCTCATCTCCGGCGGAAGGGCGGAAATGGTTGCCGGGCGTGGTTCATTTATCGAAGCGTTTCCGCTATTCGGATATAGCCTGCAGGATTATGATGAACTGTTCGGCGAAAAGCTCGATCTCCTTCTGAATATTCGCGCAAATGAATTTGTGACGTGGTCGGGAAATTTCCGTCCTGCGCTGAAGAACATCCCGATCTATCCACGTCCTGTACAAAATCCTTTTCCTATCTGGCTGGGCGTTGGCGGTACCCCCGAATCCTTTGTGCGTGCCGGAACACTGAGGTTGCCGCTGATGGTCGCTATAATCGGCGGCGAAACTCATCGGTTCCGTCCTTTAGTAGATCTTTACCGCGAAGCAGGAAAAATATCAGGCTTTGCTCCCGACCAATTGAAGGTTGGAATGCATTCACTGGGATATGTGGCAGAATCGACGGAGCAGGCGATCGAAGATTTTTATCCAGGCTATGCTGCCGGCATGACGAAGATAGGAAAGGAACGCGGCTGGCCGCCGATGACAAGGTCTCGATTCGAATCGCAGACGGGACCCCAAGGTGCGCTGCTCGTTGGTTCACCGGAGGAAGTAGCGGAAAAAATTCTCCGCCATTCCGAATCACTTGGCGGAATTACCAGACTCACATTCCAGATGGATAGCGCCGAAGTCCCGCATGAGAAATTGATGAAGGCAATTGAGCTGATCGGAAAAAAGTTGAAGCTGTTGGTTAATGGCTAAGGCGTGAGTTCGGATTTATTTCTGACATGTTTCATTGATGTGTTGGTGATATCCTATTGGACTATTGCTAATCGTAAGTCTTTAGTCGTTAACATCCCCATTTTTTAATTTTTCATTTTGAATTGTTACTTCGATTTCCTCCACCATCCGCTTCACCTCCCCGTATTCCGGCGTGCCGGCAAGGGAGGCGATGCCATCTTTCTCATCGGTCAGAAAATCGTTCAGATGCCGGGTATTCTTGAATCCGGCCTCGATCGCCTTGCGGAATGTTCCGAGTGCTTCCACTTTGTCGCCAAGCTTGCTGAAAAGGTAGGCGGTGTTGTAGAGGGAATTGCCATCTTTCAGACCCTTTAACTTTATCGCAGCCGCATGAGCATCCTCGGTTCTTCCACTCATCAAGAGGATAGCTGCATACCAAATAAGTTTGTTTTCATCATCTGGATGGAGCTTGAGATAACGCTCGAAAATCGGAAGCGCCACCGAAGCCCAGTGAGCGCATTTCTCCCAATCACCAACACCGTCGCAGTTTACGACAAGATTCCATAAACCTACAAGATAATCGGGCTTCAGACGAATCGATTCTTCATACGCTGCTATCGCCTTGGCATTTTGGCCGGTATTGCCATAGAAAAAACCGAGCGTAAAATGACTTATATAATTCTGTGGGTCATTCCGGATGAATTCTCGTGCAGCCTCCTCAGCTTCCACCAGCATGCCGCGATGCCTATAGATCTGCGAGAGAGGTAGATAGACGGCAAACAGATCGGACTTAAGTCTCAGTGCTTCTTTGCAGAGCGTTTCCGCTTCATCCAGTAGTGATGGATTGCGGTCGTATAAGCGGTAGAGACCTGCAAGTGAATTCGCCTTGCACTGATACGCCTGCGCGTAGTGGGGATCGAGATGGATGGCTTCTGTTAATAGCTGAACTGCGATTTGATAGCCTTCCTTTGTCTGGCGATGAAAATATTCTTCTGACTTAAGATAAAGCTCATACGCCTCAGGATTCTCCGTCCCACGTTCAGCGAGCTTTTTCTTTTCATCCGAGGCGAGATGCACTTTCAAACCTTTGACCACTTTCTCCGCGACCTTTTCCTGAATATCGAAGATATCGTTCATCGTGCCCTTCATCGAATCCTGCCAGAGGTGATCGCCGGTTTCGATGTCGAGAAGGCGGGAAGTGATCTTGATGTTATCGCCAAATTTCCGAACATCGCCCTGGATAAAATACCTGATGCCCATTGTATTCGCATAATGCGGTAACGTGCCCTGATAGCGCTTGTAGTCTTTTGTCGCTTGCTGATCCGAGACACGAAGAGCCTTCACATATGAGAGAGCGGTGATGAGTTCACTTGCGATTCCATCAGCAAACCAGCCGTTATCTCCGGTCGGAGACATATCTTCGAACGGAAGAATCATCAGGCTCTTTCGAGAATCTGTTTCTTTAACAAGCTTCAAAGTCGGAGCCTGCGTTGCTTCCAAGCCAAGCTTTCCGAGTGCACGAATGATTGCATCAATGTTTGTCATCGGCGCGCGCTGGATGCCGGCGAGGTGATAGCGTAAGTCTTCAGGAAGCGAAACCGGTTCAAGATCCAGTGGGAGGATTTTCTTTTGTTGTTCTGCGGCAAGCGATACTTCCTTAATTACATTTTTTGAAAGGATCGAATTCGGGGAGAGCAATACGACAAAAGCTTTGCATCCATCAATTGCCAGCACGATCTCTTTCGACCAACTTGTGGCAATATCAATCCTAGATTGATCTATCCATACCGAAAGTCCGGCAGAGACAAGCAGCTCCGTAAGCTGATCAGCTTTTTCTTTGTCTTTGGATGAATAAGAGATGAAGATATCGTGGGGCATAAGAAACAAAAATATGACGTGGCTCAGACTTCCTGCAAATATTTGCGGACAAATCTGATCGCCAAGGCTCCTTCACCCACGGCAGATGAAATGCCTGCCAGCGCTCCGGAGCGAACATCTCCTGAAGCAAAAATTCCCGGAATGCTTGTCTCCGGCATGTAAGGCTCTCTTTCGAGTTTCCAAAACGTATGAAATGATTTTTCTTTTGCAAGGTCGGCGCCGGAGAGGATAAATCCTTTTTCATCTTTTAGCACAATATCACCCAGCCAGGCTGTGCCGGGTCTTACACCAATATAAATAAACAGAGCTTTTGTCGGCACGGTAGTTTCAACTCCGGTCTTTGTATTTTTTAACATAATGTTTTCCAATACTCTATCACCTGTGGCAGCAATCACTTCTGTATTAGGATGGACATGGATGTTCGGAGTATTGCTGACATTCTCGACTAAATAATTTGCCGCTGCCTGCTTCAGTGTATCTTGTCTGATAAGTATGTTGACCTCTTTTGCAAATTTCGACATATACATTGCTGCCTGACATGCGGAATTTCCACCGCCCACAATATAAATACTTTCGTTGCGGCAGGCGTGTGCTTCAACTGATGCAGCCCCATAATACACTCCCGCTCCGGTAAAATTTTCTATGCCCGGAATATCAAGCTTATGATACGATGCACCTGTTGCAACAACAATAGTTTTACTATGAACGAGCGAACCGTCACTAAGTTCGATGATCTTATATCCATCGCGCACGGAAATATTTTTCACACTCTGCGGAGTTAAAATTTCGGTACCGAAACGTAGTGTTTGCGTGATCGCTCGCCTGCTTAACTCTGCTCCAGATAGCCCGGTCGGAAAACCGAGGTAATTTTCAATCCGCGCACTGCTCGATGCCTGACCTCCGGGGTTGCTTCTTTCGATCAACAGTGTTTTTAATCCTTCGCATGATCCATAGACAGAAGCAGCAAGCCCCGCAGGACCTGCACCGATAATAACAACATCATACATTTTTTCCAGGGCTTGCTGGCGAAGTCCGACTTTAGCTCCCAGATCAGAAATTGTAGGAGCTGTAAGGATCGAACCATCGGAAAGAACTACCAGAGGCAGCACCGATCTTTCTACACCTGCGCTTACGAGATATTTTTCCGCATCCGGATGCGTTTCAATATCCATCCATAAGAACGGCACTAAATTTCCAGAAAGAAATTCCTTGAGTTCGTGCGATTTCGGAGACCATTGAAAGCCTATGATCCTTATACCTTCATGATCGGGTTTATAGAGTGCCTGCCAATCATCGAGCAGATCGGCGACGATAGGATAGAGTTTTTCTTCGGGCGGATCCCAGGGTTTAAGCAGGTAATAATCGAGCTTCACCTGATTGATTGCCCGTATTGCCGCTTCGATATCGGAGTATGCTGTCAGCAATACCTGTTTTGCTTCGGGGAAAATTTCTCTTGCTTGCTCGAGGAAATCTATTCCTTCCATTTCCGGCATCCGCTGGTCGGAAATAAAGAGCGATACTGTTTCATTCTTCAGCTTCAGATCTTTAATAAGTTCGAGGGCTTCAATTGCCGATTCTGTTGCCGCAACCCGGTACTCATCGCGATATTTATTCCTGATATCACGCCCGATTGCACGCAATACTTGCGCGTCGTCATCGACAATTATAATGAATGGAAGTCTCATAGCTTTTTATATTTTTTCAGGTTGTTGTGTAATGGGAATACATACAACAAACTCTGTTCGCCCCGGCACCGAATTTACTTTTATTTCTCCACGATGACGATCGATGATCCTCTTGACAATATCTAAACCGATACCTGTTCCCTGACCGACCTTTTTTGTTGTAAAGAAAGGATCGAAGATCCGGGACACGATCTCCTTCGAAATTCCAGAGCCGTTATCAATAATACGAACCGTTACTTCTTTTTTACTGCACGATGTTTCGATACTCAGTTCGCCGTACTTATCAACTGCGTCGATAGCATTGTCGATCATATTCGTCCAAACCTGATTGAGTTCGCCGATATATGCGTCTATCAATGGCATATCACCGCAGAAAACTTTATTTACGGTAATATTCTTGTCACGGAGTTTATATCCTAAGAGGGTAAGCGTATTTTCGATATCGGTATGTATATTCGTTCGCTGAACATCGTTCGTCCTATCCATGTGAACATGACTTTTGATCGCTCCGACTAAATGGGATATGCGCCCGGAAGCATCTTCAAGATCTGTTATTAATCTGCCCGATATCAGGACATTTTCCAGCCAGCGAAGAAGATCAATAAATGCACTATTATTAACGCCGGCGCGGATGTTTTCAAGGTCAGCGGTTGAAAATCCGAATTCGGAAAATGTCTCAGACATCTGCCGGTCTTCTTTCAATCGGTTATCCGAAAACCAATCGCTGATCTCATCTTCTTTTTCCATGCGCTGCATCGCTGTAAGCGGTTTGGATTGTATAGATTCCTTTTGTTTTGCAAGGGCACGAAGATTTTCAATAAGCTCCGATTTTACATTATTGGCGACTAATTCAGATGTGAGTTCATAATTGGAATTCAATCTTTTTTTCAATTCGGCTGCAATTCTATTTATTGCTGCAGCGGGGTTATTTAGTTCGTGGGCAATTCCGGCAGAAAGTTTTCCTAATGCACTGACCTTTTCGCGCTGGAGTTGAACAGTTGCAAATGCTCTTGCACGCTCAGTCATGTAGCCGATAAGGCGCTGAATAATATTAGGATTGAGCTGCTCTAATTCCAAAAAATATTTTTTATGCAAGAGCAGTACTCTCAGATTTCCGACACTAAAGGAACTTCCCGGAGAGGTTGTCATGCGTGAATGCGGGAGAAGACCACTAATGCCGCCGGATGACTTATCGTTATCAAAAGTGAGATAGTACACTAACGTGCCTTGTACATCCATGTAAAAGGCAAGTTTACCTTCAAGTAGAAACCACAGAAAATCTGTAGAATCACCTGTCCTTGTTACCAGTTCTCCGTCTTCATATTCACGAAGTTCCGAGCGTTCCAGTATCCAGCGCAGATGCTCCTCAGGCAAACCGTCGAGAGCGATAATTTTTTTGAGTTCTTCTATTGTAGCAGTTTGATTCATAGGCAGTCGTTCGTCATGAGCACTCCACTGATAATTCTTAATTCTTCCATCAGTGCTTTAAAATCCTCACGCTCTCACCGCAAATCCGGATCGGTGATCGAGGCGGAATCGAACTTCAAAAAAGTTCAGAATCTCAGCCCATTCTCAAATCCTCTAGCCGAGTGCCGGAAAAAGAAGTTTAAAGCACGTAAATGCTGGAGGTATTCGCTGTGCTAAAACTATAAGCTTAAACATAAAAAGATGGGCGTATGAGTTGCGTTACTTTACCGCATCCCGCTTGGCGATCATATACTTAAACTCCGGCGGAACAAGTGAGTCGGAGACGCCGAACATTTTTAGGGTTTCACCGTATTTGGCGGCAGCAGCGACTTTATTTCCGGAGGCTTCGAGCTTACGCGCCTGTGCTTCGCTGGCTTTAATGCCAAAGGATTTATCGTTCGTCGCTTTAAGCAGTTCGTTGTATAATAAAATTGCATCATCATACTTTTCGAGGATCATATCCATTCCGGATCGCATAAATTGGAATTGTAAATGCTTCCGTTCTTCATTTTCAGAAGAAGGGGCGGCTCGATTTTTATCCAAAAGATCGATATTTTGCATGGCGACTTTTGCATAGCGTTTTGCATTTGTCATATCCCCTGCCTGCGCATAGGCTTCGGCAACCATATCGAAAAGTACGTCGTCCGTATTGACGATTTCAGGTGGAAGGCGCTTATCCATCGAGTCAAGAGCTCGCAAAGCTTCGGGCTTATTGCCTTTTTGTAATTCGAAATTCGCAAGTTTTAAAAAGCAGAGATAATATGACTGGGCATATGCTCCATCGAGATAGCTATGATGCGCCTTCGGATCGTTATAGGTCCGCAGCAGCATTCCCTTTCGCGGCGTCTGCGATGGAACGACGGGAGGATTATAGAGATATTCCTTCAAGCGGTCTTCAAAGATGGGACCGCCGTAATCGGATCGGTAATCGGCATGAGCATCGGGAGTCACCCGAAGCGCCATCCCTTCTGCAACGAGAAAGGGATCGAGCCCGGAGCGATAATTATCCGGAACGGAAGTCGAAAAATAGATCGGACGATCGTTGATGTTATTTTTCAGAATATCGGCGATAAGCTGATCACTGACAGTGAAAATATATGTCGATTTCCCGTCCCCGAATGTTCCGGTTTGTTTCCAATTTAAAGTTGCTGCATTGCGGCTTTGATCGCCGGTGATATAGCGAACCGCTTCGGCACTGATCGGAACGCTTTGATCTTTTGGCGGACCCTGATCGTAGCGCGGAGCAAGCGGCGAGTCCTGCGGCTCCTGAAGTGAGGCATCGGTAAATCCGGTTAATACAATTTTTTTAGCACCCCAGGGATCATGATTTTTCAACTGATCGATATACCATCCAATATTCGAAAGCGAAAGCTGAACGATGCGAACATCGCGGCGAACGGAATATACATCCTGCAAACACCAAAGCGGAAAAGTATCGTTATCGCCAAAAGTAAAAAGGATGGCATCTTTTTCACAGCTCTGTAAAATATTGTACCCATAATCATACGGAATATAATTCCGTTCGCGGGAATATTCAGCCCATTTTGAAGTCTGCTCGAAACTTTTGCCCATGGCAAGCCCTGCCAGGCCAACGCATTGGTTCAGCGGTATGAGAATAATTGCAGCAAGGAATGCTCCGCCAAGCAAGGCAGTATTCCCTTCTCCGGTGACGATGGGAGTCGGAGCTTGCTCTTCGTCGTTCGCATCCTTTTTCTTTTTTGAACGAATGAGTTCCATACGGGCGGTGGCTCCGATCCCGATCCACATAGCATAGACATAGAATGCTCCGACATAAAAATAATCACGCTCTCTTGGCTGCGGATCTTGCTGGTTCTGATACCAATCCGTCATCCAGCCAAGCATAATGAAGGCAGCAAGAAGCGTCAAGGCGCGTTTGGAATCTCGTTTGAAATGCCAATAGCATCCGAAAAGCCCGAGCAGAAATGGGATGCCAAGCGTTTTTGACCAATCGACTCCGGCATCCTGCTTATCGTTTTCACGACCGATGAAATTCCATTCGAGATAGCGATGGTACATGTGGTCGGTCTGGTACCGCC
>PLXB01000345.1 GCA_003151215.1 Ignavibacteriota bacterium | reverse complement strand
ACGATGAAAATTCCGAACGCTTCCAACAGGCTGCAGAAGAAATTTTTACGGAATCGCTTTCTTCACAGCTCTCACTTCTGGAGCTCTCGCCCCGGATGCGAGTGCTTGCCGAAGAGATCATCGGCTCACTCGATGAAGATGGATATCTTCGCGAACCGCTCGATTCGATCGTCCGCGATACGAGCATTTATTTCGGAGAAGAATATACGGAGATCGAAACGGAGCGGCTTCTCAAGCGCATTCAGAAACTTGATCCGATAGGCGTTGCTTCCAGAAATTTGCAGGAATGCCTGATGGTGCAGCTCGAAGCGATCCATGAGCATTCACCTTCGCGCGAATTTGCCATGGAAATTATCNNTCCGCGATCAGTACGAGAATTTTGTGAAGAAAAATTATCAGGTGCTGGCGAAGAAATTCCACATGGAAATTCATGACTTGAAGCCCGCTATCGATCTCATTCAGCACCTTAACCCAAAACCCGGTGCTCCTTCGCGCCCTGCCTCGGAGAGTTCGCGCTATATCACTCCGGATTTTTATATTGAGAAAACTCCGAGCGGAAAAGATTTTACCATCACGCTTAATGAGCGCGGCATTCCGACTCTGCGCGTCAATGCATCATATAAAGAACTTGCAAAAAAGAAAGGGTCCAATGGTGTAAAGCCATTGCCGGACGATGCGCGTGAATTTATCAATAAGAAGTTCGAAGCGGCAAAATTCTTTTTACAGGCGATCTACCAGCGCCGCGAAACGTTGCTGCGCGTCATGACGGCGATCGTTCATCGCCAGCATGATTTTTTTGTGGACGGCGAGAAATTCCTGAAGCCGATGATCTACAAGATGATCGCTGAGGATATCAACATGGATATTTCGACGATCTGCCGCGTTGTCAACGGGAAATATTCCCAATGCGATTATGGCGTTTTCGAATTAAAATATTTCTTCAGCGAGGCGATTCCTGTTGAAGGCGGCGAAGGCGAAGCTGTTGCGAATAAAGTCGTGAAAGCGCGCATCAAAGAACTGATCGAATCCGAAAATCCCGGCAAGCCGCTCAATGACGATCAACTTGTCGAGCTTCTCCGCGCCGATAGCTATGAGCTTGCCCGGCGTACTGTCGCAAAATACCGCGAGCAAATGCATATTCCTGTTGCCAGGATGCGAAAGAAGATTATGTAAGATCTTTGTGAACAATACCTTCTTAATGTTTCGCAAACATGTTTGGATCGCTCTTTTTTGCTCGGTCTTATTTTCTACTTCACCAAGCCAGGTCCGCACCGGTCTCGATAATCTCATCGCGAATAAGTATGAGCAGTTAAAAGGAGAAAAGATCGGTTTCATTACGAATAAAACCTCTGTCACTTCAAGCGGAGAATTTGCAGTGAATCTTTTTACGAAAGAGAAGTCCTTCAAACTTGTTGCATTGTTCGCTCCGGAGCATGGATTATTTGGCGAGCGTAGAGCCGGAGTGAAAAGCGATAGTGCAGAAAAATATTTAGGCATTCCGGTTTACTCGCTTTACGGTACGACTCGCAAGCCGACAAAGAAGATGTTGAAAGGGATTGACGCCATTGTCTTTGACATACAGGATATCGGCGTTCGTCCTTATACCTATCTTTCCACCATGATCTATGCGATGGAAGCAGCAGCGGAAAATAAGATTGAGTTTATCGTACTTGACCGCCCCAATCCTCTTTCGGGCGAACGGATCGAAGGAAATATATTGGATACTTCACTGCATTCATTTGTCGGCGTCGTTCCGATCCCCTATCTGCATGGCATGACGCTTGCTGAACTGGCGCAGATGTCAATCGGAGAGAAGTGGTTTCAGGGCGCAGAGAAATTAAAACTTACCGTTATTAAGATGACCGGCTGGAACCGAGCGATGTATTGGAATGAAACAGGGTTAAAATGGATCGCAGCAAGCCCGAATATACCGACATTTGAAAGTGCAGTAGGATGTGCGATGTTTGGCGCAGTCGGAGAACTTGGAATCTTATCTGTCGGAATTGGCTCCGATCTTCCGTTTTTAAGAATCGGTTCGAAGCTTGTAAAACCTGAAATGTTAGAACAAGCCGTCTTATTATCTTTACCCAATGCAATCTCGGCAAAAAGAGAAGATTATACGGTGCCAGTTTCCGATAGCAGCAAAACTTTTTTAGGAATGAAAATTGATCTGCCAAAGAATATGAAGGATGTGAGTGAATTATACGGAGCAGAATTCAGAATATTAAAAAAGCTGCTTACAGATTCGGTCTTTGCAAGATCGTTTCACTTATTACCTTTTACAACACGAAGGATGTTTGAGAAAGTGACAGGCACAAGGGAGATCGCAAAAGCATTTGAAACCGGAGGAGATATAGAATCCGTACTTGCAGGTTGGGAGAAAGATGTGATCCGATTTCGGACGATGAGAAAAAAATATTTAATTTATACATAATGCCTCAGGAACAATTTACCTATCAACCCGGTATCTGCAATATTGATGATGCCGGTGTCAGGTGGAGAAAAAGGCTTGCGTATATCTGCCTCGTCGGTGGTATTGCATCGCTTGCTTTGCTATACTATTTTCATTTCGGAATCGTATTCAGATGTAGTATCGGAGCGGGATTCGGATACATGACATCGCTGAACTTCATTCAGGCAAAGGAGCATTTTTGTATAATGAATGCATCGAAGAGGACTTTTGAGATATCATTGCATCAATCGAAGATCATCGATGATCTCTATAAAGATCTGGATATGAAAAAAAAGAGAAATATGGTGAGAAAATCGTTGATCTATACTCTGCTTGGAGGATGTTTAGGACTATTGCCGTTATGATTTCTTAGCGGCGTTCTTTTTTTCAGCCCAAACGTCTTTATAGCAAATGTAGATGATTCCACCCATTCCGGTAAGCATTCCAAAAAAGAAAATAAGCATGTTCGTTTCTAAAGTTAATATGCAAGGGATAATAACCGAAGATGAAAGGGATTAGTTTTCTTTGAGCAAATGAGTGACGTCATTCTGAGCGAATTGATGAATGTATAGAAAATCACTTCCTCCAAAATCCCCCTAATATATATGATGATGCCAAAAGCAGCGCCATCGCAACTATCCGGTATATCCACATCCATGTCGTGATGCTCATGCCCTTTTCGCCAAGTGATGCTGCATGATCACGCATGTACGTGCTTTCGATATAGGCAAATGCTGCTCCGACGGCGAAAATGACGATAATAATGATTCGAGGAAGCAATTCTCTCGCCGTCACTTTTTTTAACGCGATGTGATCTTAAGCGGCGCGCCAATTGGCTGGCCGTTCACAAATATCCTGACAAAATAAAATCCCGGCGTCTTGATAGACAAAGGAATTTCATGGATGCCGCTTTCAAGATAGCCGGCATTGGCGCGATCTGTTTCTTTTCCCAGTCCGTCGATAACGGCCAGCTGCACTTCGCCTTCAGTCTGAAGATCGAAATGGATAGTCGTATTGGAAATAAATGGATTCGGATAAGAAGAGGTCGAATTCACAAAAAGGCGTTGTTGTGACACGGAAAATACAGGCGTTGTATCTTGAAGTAATGCCAAGGCATCGACAAGATAGCTCTTTGAAAAATTCACAGCATGTGGCCCAGGTTCTGCAAGACTCAGTTCAATATAGCTAAAATCCTGATTTGGCACAGTAATAATATTAAGTCCATCTCCCAAGATAAAAGGCATCGAGTTATATTGGATACTTCCATCGTCTGCTATTTCATAAAATACTAATTGACCGGCAGAGCTATCAACACTAATATCCTTTTTTCCCCAGACAAGAACAGTGGAATTAGCTTTGATAATGA
This sequence comes from Ignavibacteriota bacterium, assembly GCA_003151215.1. The sequence goes on along the minus strand of PLXB01000345.1, from coordinate 1,600 downwards.
GTGATTTCGTATGTGCATGATTCCGAAACATAAGATCAAGTAATGCAGCATTTCCAAAAGTAACGAGGCTGTTATCGGGTTTTCCCAAAGCCGCCTTTGCCTGAATATCAGTGATAACGTTTGTTGCATAAACCGAATCCGCATACACCGAGTCGATCTTCGGTACTAATGCAAAGGCATTTTCAGAGAGGAAAAAAAGGGGAGTAAGAAGAATAAATATGATCAAATATTTCATAGGCATTTTGTAAAAAATGAAGCGTATAATAATAACTCCCGATACTACTCAAAAGTTACTCCTTGGCCGTAAGATTTGTTGAAAAAAATGTATATAGGTGCTGCCATTGCCGCTCCATATCTTCGGAAACCATCTTAATATCAGCAATGGTTGGCATAAAGTTCGTATCGCCGTTCCAGCGCGGCACGATATGCCAATGCAGATGGTCCTCAATTCCTGCGCCGCCGGCCTTGCCTAAATTCATGCCGATATTGAAGCCATGGGGATGTGACATATCAATAAGCGCTGCTTGTGCGGCTTGCAAAAGTCGTGAGCAATCGGCGTGTTCATCCGGAGTAAGCGAACCGAAATCCGCCGTATGCCGGTTCGGCACGATCATCATGTGTCCGCTATTATAAGGATAAAGATTCATAATGACAAATGCCAGTTTTCCGCGATGGACGACGAGCCGCTCTTTGTCATTCGGATTTGTAAGAGCAGCGCAAAAAATACAAGCATCTTCTTTGTTATCCTCGGAATGGATCTTGAACGACTCGATGTATTTGCTTCTCCAGGGAGAATATAGTCTTTCCATAATTACCTTCTAACGGTTAGTCGCCGGATCGGCTTTCCATTTTGCCAAGAACTTCTTGATCGTAGCGTTTCCGAAAAGCCCTTGAGGACGGGCAATCATGAGCATGATCAGAAGCAGGGAATAGATGATCATTCGATATTCCGAAAATTCGCGCAATGCTTCCGGGAGAATCGTGAGGATAATAGCGGCGAGTATGACTCCGTATGTCGAACCCATCCCTCCTAAGATCACCATGACGACGATCTCAATAGATTTCAGGAATGTAAAATTATCGGGCGTGATGTATTGAATATAATGGGCAAAAAGTCCGCCGCCGATGCCGGCAAAAAATGCGCCGATAACGAATGCCCGCACTTTAAAGCGCGTCGTATTAATGCCCATTGCTTCGGCAGCAATTTCATCGTCGCGAACGGCGAGGAAACCTCTGCCATAGGTCGAGTTAATGACATTCTGCACAAAATAGATCACCACAAGCGCAATACCGTATACCCATAAGAACGATGCAAGCTGAGGCACTGCAAAGCCGCGTGCACCACCGACATAATGCGTGCCATCAATTTTGAAATCGACGTTCTGAATAATAACACGGATGATCTCGTTAAAGCCAAGGGTAACGATGGCAAGGTAATCGCCTTTTAATCGCAAACTTGGAATGCCAACGGCAAGCCCCGTCAAGGCTGCAAATAACCCTCCGCCTAAAAGCGCAGCGCCGAGGACGATAATGCCCGACGCTCCGTCACCGGACATACCATGAGTTGTAAGATAGGTCGAAATGATCGCAGAGATATATG
>PLXB01000162.1 GCA_003151215.1 Ignavibacteriota bacterium | reverse complement strand
GGATTTGGGTACGTTAACGATATAATTACCCATCACTATGCGCACGCGCACTTTTCCTCTTTAAAAACCGACGAGTCCGCCTTTGGCGGACTCGTCTCAGATCTTGGTTATGTTCGAATATCACTTATTCAAATATACGTAATTTTTCAACTTTTGTCAAGGTGCCCATCGTAATAATTTTAAAATTTAATATTAAAGGCACCTACTATTTCTTTCCCAATTAGCTTTTAGCTTGAACCGGTGCTATCGCCAAATATTTTTTTATTTATTTTTGACTCTCTTATGCAGTTATTTTTTTTCAGTCTTTTTCTATATTTTCCCTTATTCCCTCACTTTTCCGTAATTTTGCTTATCTTTGTTTGTTAGAATATCGGGAGATTTACCCGAATAAGAAGATCAGAGCTTATGCCTTCAGTCAGAATACCTACAACTATTGTTCTTTTTGCTATGCTGGCGCTCATTGCAAGTTGCCGTCCGTCCCAGCAGACGCGGCGCAATAATGCGGCGAATGCGCGGACAAATGGCGGTGTGCAGGCTTCCGGGAAGCAGATGGATTCGTTGTATATGGTGCAGAATAAACTTCTGACGATCATCGATACGATGAGCAATGTCGTTGCACAAGATAGATCCAGAATCCGCGGACTTGAGATCGAAGTTGCAAAATTAAAAAGTCTTTTAGAGCAGCAGAGGATGAGCGGAGCTACCCCCCCTCCTTCACCTCAGCTAAATTATACTGCACCTCCTCCGGCACAATCTACGCCTCAAAGCCAGCCTCAATCGCAGCCTCAAACCGAACCACAAACACAACCGCAATCGAAGCCGGCTTCATATCCGCCGAACGACGCCTACAGCGCGGCGCTGAAATCATTTAACGACGGCAGATATATGGATGCACTTACGGCATTCGACGGGCTTTCGCGCAGCGATCCGTCATCGCTTTACGCTCCGAATTTTCTTTATTGGAAAGGCGAATCGCTTTATGCATTAGGACAGTATGATGAGGCGATCAGAACATTCCATGAAGTTCTCAATAAATACCCTGCTTCGACGAAAGCCGATGACGCTGAATTTAAGATCGGTGCCGCTTATGAAAAGCTCGGAGATAAAACCAATGCACGAAGCGCATACGAAAGACTGATATTAAGTTTTCCGCAAAGTGAATATAAAATCAGAGCTGAAGCAAGATTGAATAAATTACGATGACAGTCATTCGTCTTTACTCGTTAACAAACGGCAAAGACTAACGACGAACAATGACCTTTCGACAAAAGACTTTTTTTTATACAACGACATTTGAGACAATGATAACGAAACGGGCAATAGCAATACTGCTTTTCACTTCGAGCTCGATGCTCCTTCAATCGAAGGGGCAGGGGCAAGTTCAAGGCGATGTACTCCAGCCGGATGATAACGAGCCACAGCCGACGATTTTCAGCATGAAAATATCCGGAGGTTTTGGTGTTGGACGCGCCAGCCAAAATTATGGTGTTGATGGTTCAAGCGCGGTCTGGTGGAGTCCAGGACAGGGTGTGAAGATGGATGGGGCCTTCGATCTTCCACTGCTGCCTATAGAAGTCATTAATGCCGATGCCGGTGATAACGAGCCGGAAAGATTTTCTATCATTGGATTGGAGATGGAGTTTGCAAGCGGTTATCATATTTCCGTCGGAGGCACATCGGTGAACGGCAATCAAACGACGACTCGGTCTTATACCTATATCCCTATCACGATCGGCTTTAATACGAGGGCAACGTTCGGGGCGGGAATGCCTTCGGTCTATATCGGCGCCGGCGGCGGACTATATTTGAAGGGGATCTATGAAGATAATATTACGACGGCCAATTCTCCAATTACGATAAAGAATGAATATGATCCGCCTGTTCCCTTTGTGCTCTATGGGTTGATGGGTTTGGAAATTCCACTATTATATTCACCCGATGACGGCAACAGTATGCTCGATCTTTTTGTGCAGGCAAAGTTATCCGAAGTGACAAACTATATTTATAAATATACTTCCATCACTTCTTCGCCGTCTTCGACTTCGAATACCGTCATCACTGTTGGCAATGGCGGATACGGAAGCACTGCTTCGAATGTGGCATTCTCGCTTGGCATTAAGTTTAATATTTATTAACAGGGGCACGACCATGAAAAAAATAACGAACACCGTTCTTGCGCTCCTTTTAGCGACGACGCTTCTTTCTTTGAATTCATGCCGCCCGAAGGCGTCGAAGAATCGAAACACGGCGAAGAATAAAACTGCACCTGCACCGACAACAAGCGGCATTTCCGCTCAGCAGGTGATGTCAAGAGCCGATTCTGTTCTTGCAAAAGTTTCTGCGATGTCGCAGGATCAAAAGGATATTCCTTCGGTCAGCACGGAAGATTATCCACGAACTCCATGGGGATCGACCTATATTCCGAAGCCCGATCTCTCTGCCTATTCGACTTACGAAGCCGGGCTTGCAAATTTTAATAATGGCGAGTACGATAAATCACTTGCCAATTTCTCGCAAGTCGTTGTTACAGGAAGACCGGCAGAGATGGTTCCTCTGGCCTATTATTGGATGGGTGAAAGTTATTATGCGATGCAACGCTACGCCGAGGCACTTCCGTATTTCGAATATACGACAAAGGTCGGTTCGTCGATCAAACGTGAATCCGCCTTTTATAAACTTAGCCGCTGTAACTATAGCATGGGTAATACCCAAGCCGCCGGTATGTGGTATGAAAGATTGATGACGGAATATCCGAGGTCACCATTCGGCTCGAAGTTAAAAAAATTAGGAATCAGGTAATTTTCTGTCATTGCTTCGCTGGCTAAAGCCCTTCTCGCTTTGACACTATAATGAAATGGAGGAATGATACCTTCATTCCTAAAGTTCTTTTAGTCTGTTTTATTGTACATACGATCTCATACCCCANNTTACATTTTCTATAACGAGCTTCGCTTTTGCGATAGCTCTTCTTGTTCTTTTCACATCCTGCAAAAAAGAAGGCGCTGTGAATGGCGATGAAATTGTCGTCGGAGAATTTGCTTCGCTCACAGGACAGACAGCAACATTTGGTCAGTCAGTTCATAACGGAACGATGCTTGCGATCGACGATATCAATGCCGGAGGCGGAGTCCTTGGTAAGAAGATTAAGCTTATCACCGAAGATGACCAGTCCAAAGCTGAAGATGCTACAGCAGCAGTACAGAAACTTATCAATCGTGACCGCGTCGTTGCATTGCTCGGTGAAGTGGCTTCAAGCCGCTCCCGCGCCGGCGGACCGATCGCGCAGCAGGCGAAGATTCCGATGATCTCTCCCGCTTCCACGAATGAAGAAGTGACGAAGATCGGCGATTATGTTTTCCGCATCTGTTTTATCGATCCGTTTCAGGGCGAAGCGATAGCGCAGTTCGCAATGAAGACACTTCATGCCAAACGCGCGGGGATCTTACAGGATACGAAACAGGATTATTCGATCGGCCTGGCAACTTCCTTCCGCGAGACTATGCGAAAAAATGGCGGCGATATAGTCAGCGAGCAGGCGTATTCATCGGGAGATAAAGATTTCCGCGCTGCGCTAACATCCATTCGCGCTTCGAATCCTGAAGTAATTTTTATTCCGGGATACTATGGTGAAGTTTCTCTGATCGTCCGTCAGGCTCGTGAGCTTGGTATTACTTGTCCCTTGGTCGGTGGTGACGGTTGGGATTCACCGGAACTAACGAAAGGCGCCGAGAAGGAATTCAACAATACCTATTTCTCTAACCATTTTTCGACGGAGGATCCTGATCCTGCTGTGCAAGGTTTTATAAAGAAATACAAAGCAAAATATCAAGCTGATCCCGATGCCATGGG
>PLXB01000137.1 GCA_003151215.1 Ignavibacteriota bacterium | reverse complement strand
GGCGTCGATACGGCGATCGAAGCCGTCGGTGTACCGGCAACGTTCGAAATGTGCGAGGCGATCGTCGGCGCAGGCGGAGTTATCGCAAATATCGGTGTTCATGGAAAAAGTGTCGTGCTTCACCTGGAAAACTTATGGTCACGGAACATCACGATCACGACGCGTCTTGTCGATACGGCAGCCACTCCTATGCTCTTCAAGAATGTGCAATCGAAGAAACTCGATGCAAATAAGCTCATCACGCATCATTTCAAACTGGAAGAGATCATGAATGCGTATGAGACATTCGGACATGCCGATAAGGAGAAGGCATTAAAGGTGATTCTCACGAATCAGTAAATCTTCACCCCCAAGTTCTGCAGGAATATTGAAGATATAGTCTGAAACTTTTGTCCGGGTAAAAACGTATGTATATACATCTAATGTTTATACATTTATCATTCATTGTTTAAGAAAGGAAATATTTATGGCTACATGGACTATCGACCCCATTCATAGTGAGGTTAAATTTAAGGTGAAACACCTTGTTGTTGCTACAGTTACGGGGAATTTTCAGATGTTCAGCGGTAAGCTGGAGTCAGAAAAAGAGGATTTTTCGGATGCGAAGATCAGCCTCGAAGTTGATGTCAACTCCGTCACCACTCATAACGAAATGCGTGACGGACATTTGAAAACGGCGGATTTCTTCGATGCAGCGAATCATCCGAAAATGACGTTCATTTCAAAGACTGTCACAAAAAATTCGGATGGTGATCTCGTTGTCACCGGCGACTTGAATCTTCACGGAGTTTCTAAGGAGATCACACTCGACGTCGTCTATAACGGTATGATCATCGGTAATGGCAGCGTCCCTACTGCCGGATTCGATGTTACCGGTAAGATCAACCGCAAAGATTTCGCCATGACCTTCAATTCCTTTACCGAAGCAGGACATCTTGCCCTCGGAGAAGAAGTGAAGATCGAAATCGGGCTTGAGATGCATAAGCAGGCTGCCACAGAGCTGAAGAAAGCTGCATAAAAAGCAAAATAGTAGAACGGACTACAGTCCGTTAAAGGGGGAGGATGAAAGTCCGCCCCTTTTTGTTTTTCGCACTCATGCTGCGAGAAACACAACCCATAATTTCCGAAACCCAAAGGTTTTCACCTTGGCTTTTACTTATTTTTCCGTTAGTTGCAATCGCAACGACAGCGATTTATAAAAGCAGAACGATCGAAGGACAATTGATTGCTTCTGGAATCTCCCTTGCTCTGCTTTATCTTTGCAATCTCCGTACCGAGTTTCGCGAAGATGGCTTCTATTATCGCTTCGTTCCCTTTCATTTGCGATGGCATCGAATAGATAAACGCGACATTATTTCGATCTCTATCCGAAAATATTCACCGATCAGGGAATATGGCGGTTGGGGAATACGCGGACTCTTTCCGCCAAAAGCCTATAATACAAAAGGCAACATGGTATTCAACTGGAGTTGCGTGATGGAAGGAAAGTACTCTTTGGTACGCAGAGACCCGATGAATGGGAAAAAGTAATTAATGAAAATTTTATGGCCTGATTAAAGCAAATTTACTCGTTGCAATTCCAGAAGCCGAGAACACACTGATTACATAGCTCCCGGAAGGTAAATCACTTACATTCAATTCAAGCGAATTAATTGCGTCCGTAAGTTTTTGAGTCTTTGCTTTTCTGCCTAAGAGATCGAAAATGCTTATCTCAGTTGCTCCTGTTATGTTTGCCCCAAGCTTTACAGATAATAATCCCGTTGAGGGATTTGGGAAGAGGGAGATCGTGGAATTGTTGGTTGCGGGTACATACTTTACGCTTGAATTTGAGATGGGAGGAAGAGATAAAACAGTGAAACCATAGAGAGAGAGAAAACCGAGATTACAAGTAATGTATTTGCCATCTTCCGAGATCGTTACATGGCTGTAGGATTCATTGTTTTCTCCGTTAAAGACCGGGCCGCTTAGGATCGAATACTTCTTCAATACAATAGAATCGAGCGGGATGGAAACGATGCCCAATGCATTATTACTGATCAGGTTATTTGATGCCGGTTGAAAAAACATATCCTCAGTGGCACCTTTAGAGACGCTTACGTTCCATTGCAGTTTGGAGCTATCGATATCCCACAATTCGAATGAGCTGCAAGCTGAAGCTGCTCCCCAGACTAAGAGCTTCTTACTATCAGGAGTAAATATATACCCATAACCGGGGCATAGATCTGCGGAAGGGGAGANNCGAATCGATGGTCGAACCGTCAAACGTATTATAGATCTTGATCGCTGTTTGGTTCCAATCTATCAGCGCAAACATGCTATCGTCCGGAGAAAATCGCACGACGCCATTAAAGGGGTTCTGCGTTGAAGTTATTTCTTCGCAGACCTTCACATTTTTTTCCAGATCCCAGACGATAAGACGAGAAACGGGATTGTAGTATCCATCCTCATAGCACACATATTTGCAATCCGGAGAAAAATATGCAACGGCATTGCTATCGTCGGATAGCGGAGGATAGGTTTTCAAAATATTCCCTGAATGAGAATCCCAGATCAGGGTATTTCCATCGGCATACTGCGCAAAGATCGAATCGCCTGTCGTACTAAAATGTGCATTACGCAGAACGGCATCGGTGTCTTTTCGCACAAGTTGTATCAATGAGACGCCGGATGCCAGATCCCAAATATCGATAACATTCGCTTCCATTGTGAGGACTTGCGAAGAGTGAGAAGAAATGCCTTGAACTATCATATTTTCCGAAGCGCAAACTATCCCTTCATCTTTGAACGATGGATATTGCCATCTATGAAGACTCGGCGGTTCGTCAGACGCAATATAGAGTGCACTATCAGCGAAATAGCAATGCGACGTTTTTTGACCCCCATGTAAAAACAGTTGAGACTGCACTGTACGGGTCGATAAATTCCAGACCGTTATCGTATCTTCCTCAGAATAGACGGTAGAAGAGGATCTGCATAAATATTTTGAATCGGGGCTGAAAGCAGCTTCCGAGAAATTTACTGCGTGACTAATACTCAAAATATTTGTCATGGGAGAATCGAGTTGTATG
>PLXB01000373.1 GCA_003151215.1 Ignavibacteriota bacterium | reverse complement strand
CATGACGATCCAGGCCCTTGTCCGCTCCATATTAAGGCTAAAACTCGAAAGTACGCCGGTATTGAGGAGCGTGCCGATCTGATCTCGCTGACGCGGAATCAACGCAATAAACTCTTCATCCTTATAAAAAGGAAATTCTATTTCCACCATAAACATTTCCATACGTTTCCCTTTCTGAGCACAAATATATGACATTCTTATTCAATCTCCTATTATACTTTGGTTTTTGTGGATAGTTTCGGAATGATGCTCTTGGAAATGAGTTCTTAGTTTTTGAACAAAGACATGAAAAAAGGGTCAAATTCCCTCATTTTGAGTCNNGGGAACTCAGGTGTTATTTCAGCAGGTAAACTTCTCTGTAGTAATGGCTTTGATTTTAGGAGAAGTTTCTTTTTAATCATCATCCGTTCTTTGTACCTCTCTGGAGAAATATATTATGAAAAATCATCCGATCCCATCCCTGCATCGCAGCGGCATACTGGTGTTTACTTTGACAATAATGGTGTTCCTTTCAAGCTGCAGCAAGCAAGAAATGACAACACCATCCGATACTGTGCCTGCTGTAAACCCGGTCAATAATACGATTCCGAAGTCTCCGGATGCTCTTGTCATTCCGGCAGATAATCCGATGACAGCCGCAAAGATAGAGCTTGGCAGACATTTATTTTATGATAAGCAGTTAAGCGTGGATGGGTCAACTGCCTGCGCTTCATGTCATCAGGTTGCTCATGGCTTTTCGGATATTTTCCCGACCAGTATGGGAATGCAGGGACAGCATGGAACCCGCAATGCTCCTGCCCTTGCTAATGTTGCTTATAATACTCAATTCACCTGGGACGGGAGATTCCAAACACTGGAAACGCATGCTCCCGGACCCATCTTCAATTCGGTTGAAATGGGAAATAATTTCTCGACGACTGCGCAGGATACCGTTCCCAGCGGATATAATTCCGGTCCGGGACCGAACGATACGAACTTTCTTTTTAAGCGGCTTAACGGCAGAACTGCTGATCTGAACGGTCAAAGTTACCCTAACCTTTTTATCGCTGCATGGGGCAGTTCGAATATTTCGATGGATCGTATTGCAAAATCAATTGCTTGTTTCGAGCGGACATTCATTAGTACCCAAAGCACATTCGATGCCTATAACAATGGTGACCAGACTGCTTACAAATATAATCCCGAAGCATTGCACGGTCTCCAGCTTTTTACCGATACCAAGGGGGCGAATTGTGTTTCCTGCCATTCAGGGTATAACTTCACCGATCAGCAATTCCATGATAATGGAATCGGCATAAATCAGATCGGCGATAAAGGCAGAGCGAACGTCGTTATTAATGATAAGTCTCTTGTCGGATTATTCAAGACGCCATCGCTGCGTAATGTTGCACTTACTGCTCCCTACATGCATGATGGCAGCTTTGCTACGCTCGAGGATGTTCTCAAGAATTACAATAAAGGCGGCAATCATCGCACGACCAATACCGATGCTCGCATCAAACCTTTGAACCTTAGCGATCAGGATATGGCCGATATTATCGAATTCCTTAAAACATTGACCGACACAAAATTCACAGCTATTGATAATACAAAATTTGCCAATCCATGGAGTAACTAAGACTTTGAGCGGGAGGATTTCTTAAGGATTTCCGGAATTGTTAGGGCGGCCGAATCGGTCGCCCTTTTATTTTATGCTTCCGCAAGAAAATTAAGAACAGGCTGCGCTGCTTTGATCTTCTGTATTAATATTTTCGGAAGATTCGGACTTAACAGCTCTTTCTTAGTAAGATCCGATCCGAACGTATAACTTTTCATCTTTAACCAATCAGCGGCCGGATGTCCTTCTTCATATCCTTGTGGCATTCGTTTCAGCGATTCTCCGATAATACCTTTGGAATATTCTTTCTTGAAATTCTTATCCGCAGCTAATTTTTCAAGCTCGTTATATTGCCTATCTATCTTCTTTCGAATCCGTTTCAGATAGGGGCTTGACGGCATATAAGCTCCGCCGCCAACATACGCTTTTACGTCATTCTTACCCGCCGGTTCGAAACCAAGATACATTCCCGACCATTCGTCTTCTTTTGTTTCCTGCATCGGAAAAACAATTCCGATATGGGTTTTATACGGTGATTTATCTTTGGAAAAACGGATGTCGCGGTTGATCCGAAAAAGCGAACGCTTCAGATCGGAAATAAGCGGCAGCTTCGCCTCGGCAAGCGCCCTGCCCATAGCGCTGACAAACCGCTTGCATGGCTCACGAAGATCTTCTTCATAAGTATTGCGGTGCGCCTCGAACCATTCTTTCTTATTATTCTTTTTCAAACCACGCAGGAATCTGATCGTGTCCTCGGTAAAACCTTCAAATGGCATCTCCGGCGGCGGCACGTCGAGAACGAATGCTGATTTTTTCATAATTGCAAAAAAGATTGTAGTACAAAAATAACTATTGTACTCTCTTAAAAATAATAACTCTTCCGATCGAATCAACTTCCTGAAATTTTCCCCCATGTTTTGCGGCAGAAGCAACCATCGGTTCGCTGAACTCCCGCCAATCGGCAATATAATCCAGCTTCTGGCTTTCAATATAGGCGCCAATATCGTTTTTTTGCCTGGCTCGCAATGCCTCGATATTCACCTTGCCATCAAGATTGATAACATTCGCAGCAATGAACCCTGCCGTACCGGATTGCTCCATTCCTATGCGCTCGGCGGAATGCCGCAATGCGAATCTCCCCATCGCATAGAAATCGTTCGGCTTATTAATCGTAAAATAATGGAGATAACTCCAGGCGCTGAAGCCAAAAGCACATAAGGCAAGTGTTCCGGTAGTAGCAAGCGTAATGCTTTTTGACTGCCTGTAATAATCGTTACCTATTTGAAAAAGTTTTGGTGCAGCACAAGAGAAAAGCACAAGCCAAACGATCCGGAACGGATGCAAATATCTTGGCAAAAAATGAGGCGCGCTGAAAAAGAAAATATAATAGATACCAAGCGCTCCGCAAAAAAAGAGATACGGTATAAGCACTGCGAGGTTGAATTCAGAGTGCATGAATTCCGAAAGTTTATATTTGATAATGATACAAAGCACAATTCCGGGTATGGCTATTACCAGAAGAGAAATACTCCATCCTGGAATATCATAATACGGTGCAAAGAAAAACACGGTAAGGATATCGGCAATGACACTTGCTCCCCGTATTATATTCTCTCCGATCATACCGCCATTCAGAGTTTCCGAAGCGCCGCTCTGCGGCATAAAACTTCCAAAGATAGTATAATTATACCACCACCACGGACTTGAGACAATGAATGAACTCAGGGAAATGATCGCGCCGCTTGTCAATCCTCTGCCTTTGAATCTATATAATTCATAGCACGCAAGAATCACGACAAGAAATACGGCGTCGATCCGGGCAAGAACCGTAAATCCTAAAATAATGCCAAGAGATACCCATTGCATGACACTTATTTCTTGCCCTTCATCGCGCACTCTCGAAAGTTTTGCATACCAATACAGCGAGGCAAGAAGCATTGTCGAATAAATACCTGTTTCAAGTCCGCCGCCGGTATGCACGAAAATCGGATATAATCCCGCCCATAAAATGGCAGCAATGATGGGAGGAGATTTCCAGGGTGAATCTTCCGCGCTCGGTTTTTTTTGCAGTGTTCGGACTAAGCGTGCAATAAAGATCACACTGAGTGAATCAAAGAGCGCAACAAGAATAAAGCCGAGTTTTAAGGCAAGAAGCTTATCTGCTCCGGCGATAAGAAAAAGAGGTGCATAAAGAATGACGATAAGCGGCTGAACGCCATTGGTCGGCTGCTTTCCGTCGCAGGTAAAGCCTTCGCCATGAGCGAAATGCTCTGCACAATTATAAAGATAATATGAATCCTCTAAATACGGACGGGAATAAATCCGTTCTTCCGAACGAAACATCAATAAAACGCGAGAGATGATAACAAAGGAAATTACATACCGAAGAATCCGCTTCTCGCGCAATGGAAATAGCGAAGTCATTAAACTTTTCCCTCAAGCATTTTCCCAAGCGCCGCCCGTGCCCTATGCAAATGCACCTTCACCGTTCCCATCGGCAGGTTCAGGACCTTTGCGATCTCATCGTATTCAAGATCGTCATTATGGCGAAGCTTGATGATACGCTTATAATTTTCAGGCAACTGATCGATCGCATCTTCGATGATATGCGTGCGCTCATCCGAAAGCATGAGCTGCTCGGGAATCCATGACGTATCGGTGATCTCGAAATCTTTTGCATCGTCTTCTCCCCTATCGCCGCCGCCGGGAGGTGCGCTGATCGAAAACATCGAAAGCTTTTTGCGGCGCATCTAGTCGATGGCATGATTGGTGGCAATGCGGTAGAGCCAGGTACTGAAGGCGTATTCTTCCGAATAGGAATTCAGATGCAGAAAAGCTTTCGTAAATGCTTCCTGCACAAGATCTTCGACTTCATCGGTCGTTGCATTGCGGGTGATGGGGCGGATAAGCCGCTCGATGCCACGCTTATGCCTCTTAACAAGTTCGCTATAGGCACGCTGCTCGCCACCTCGTGCTCTACGCACCAACGCTTTATCTTCAAGCTGCCGCTCGCTTGTCTCCGGAATTTTCTTTGCCGCTTTTTCTACAAGCGGAGCAGGCTGAACCGGAGCCTTCGGTACAGGCTTCGCAGCGACTGCCGCAGGCTTCGCTAAAGGACGAGCGAACTTCGCCGGAGCCTTCTTTGCAGGCTTCGGTTTCGGTTTCACTACTGGGGATAGCTTCTTTTTCTTTGGTTTAACTTTTTTCAAGCGAAGATCGTATCATACCATAACGGGCAAAAATACGGAAGAAGTCCGAGTGAGCTGATAGTTGTTAGCTGATAGCTGATAGAGGGGATCAGAAATCCTTCCCCACTATCAGCTATCAGCTCCTAACTATCAACTACTTTCAGGGCATATTTCCGTCCCCACCGCAGTTTCTTTGTAACCAAATGCGATCTGGGGGTACTTATAATATATGAAGAAATACATCATCCTTTTTTTTCTGTTTTCCGCAGGCGCAAGTTACTCGCAGCCTGTCATTGATTCAATGCTCATTGATGAAATGAAGGGAGAGTTGTATATCTATGGTACATTCGGAGCGACGCAAGGGAAGGTGACAGTGGATAGCGTTCAGATGCAGGTGAAAAGTTGGACTGATTCGCTTATTACTTCTTCCATTCCTGATACTGGAAGAGGATCGCAAGGGTCGGTGGTAGTAAAAAACAACTCTGGGTTAATTAGCAATGATAGAATGATTACTGAATTTAGTGCGTTTTATTATTCATATTACTCAGAAAGACATTCTCTAACGTACGAACGTTCGAGCCGCATAAAGTTTGTATGCCGATTGGATTTAGAATCAATTCTTGTAAATAAAAGCTATGGTATTCGCTCTTTTTCTCCAAAAAAAGAAACTTCTTTATACGAACATTGTATTAATGCATGTACTGGATATCTCTCGGTAGATTCATACAGATGGGCACAAATTGATCAAACTGTATATCTACAGGACACTTTAAATTATTTAAGCGGATTCCAATGTGACGCTACCTTCGATCCATTGAGCAAAGTATTTGATTTCTATTTTAGAAATATAAAAGGATTTATTGAATACTTCAATCGTACAGAACCTACCTTCGGCGATGACACTTCCGTTGTATACCCTTTTAATGATCTGGAGGGTGGGTTTTCTCTCAATTCTTTTTTTCAATTTAAAACATATAACTTCGATACAACATATTACCCATACGGAACGCCTCACGAAATTACATCGTACGGTGGTTCAGCAAATTTTCTTCCCCCAAAAGTGATAGCACTTCAAACCAAAACGACCCTTCTCTCACCCATATCAGGTACTTTATATTCATATAAAGATGCTGTGAAGTTATTATGGGATTCTTTGTCTTTGATGACTTCTTATCATTTCCAAGTTTCGAGTGACTCTATTTTTTCAAACAAATTTATTGATACTACAATATCATCCACAACATTTGCGCTTCCCCCACTCGTCGGATTAACCAAATACTTCTGGCGCGTTGCCGGCATAAATTCCGAAGGCGAAAGCCGGTGGTCGGATGTTTGGAATTTTACGACGGGCGCAACTGCAGATGTAACAAATGCCCCTACTTCACCATTCACTTTTTCAGCGTATCCGAATCCAGCATCGGATAAACTCAATATTTCTTATTCTGCATCACAAGGAGAGGTTGCTATTGCTCTTTACGATCTGCTCGGAAATAAAGTGCGAAGCTTAATACAAAAAGCGGATGGAGCAAGAACCACTGAACTTGCGCTGAGAGGATTACCCACCGGTATGTATGTGCTTGAATTACAAAGTGGCAGCCTTCATAATTCTATGCCGATAAGCATATTGCGATGAAAAGAAATTTATTCGTTGTCTTTCTTCTGCTTTTGGCAGGCGCAAGCTATGCACAGCCGCCGCGGATTGACTCGATGTTTGTCGATGAAGCGAAGAGCGAATTGCAGATCAACGGTGATTTCGGAAGCGCCATGGGTGCAGTCTGGGTTGATAGTGTGGAATTGCAGATAACAAATTGGGCGGATACATTCATAGTTGCAACAATTCCTTCTTCGGGCAAAGGCTCGGCAGGTCCGGTAGTCGTTGGCGGAAGGGGGTATCAAAGTGAAGCGAGAATGCTTACGATGTGGGGAATGGGAATCGGGTATGGAGAAACACAAAATGGGCAAGCTGCTTTGGAATATGTTCATGAGGAATGGGCTTTGAACTGGCGTGCCGACCTCGACAGCAGATTCCGGAGAACTCAAGCTGAATACAATAAATCCATTCCAGTTATGGAAAGCTCGTATGAGCATTATACTTATCATAACGAATACTATTCCCCTTATCCTAAAAGAGTAGTTGAAGATGATCAACAGTCGGCAAGTGGATCAACTCTCGGAAGTCTTGACTTACGTACACTCACGTTCTATTTTGTGTTAGGGGAATTGGTTTCGAATTCACATTTTAATGGCGGAGGCAACGTTTCTACTTCTCTAGATAGTAACTTAGTACCTCAAAACGGAAATCCAGTGTTAGTACGAAATACTGTTATCTTTCCTCCAACAAAGCAGGTTTTACAGCTATGGTATAAACCTACACTCGTCTCACCTCCACCAAGCACAATATATTCATACAGAGATATTGCAACATTGACTTGGGATTCACTTTCTTTGATGACTAAATATCATTTGCAGGTATCAGTCGACTCGCTTTTCAAAACACAATATATCGATACCACTATTTTCTCGTTAAGTTTGTCTCTTCCACCCCTAAACAGCCTTACTAAATACTTCTGGCGCGTTGTCGGAGTGAATTCCGAAGGCGAAAGTCGGTGGTCGGATGTTTGGAATTTTACGACGGGCGGGACTGCAGATGTTGCTGAAACTCAGACTCCCCTATTCAACTTCTCAGCCTATCCGAATCCTGCGACAGATAAACTTACTATTTCTTATTCAACATCACATGAAGAAATTGCAATTGCACTTTATGATCTTCTCGGAAATAAAGTTCGAAACTTGATAAATCAAGGGGGCGGGGCAAGGGCGACAGAAATGTCACTCACAGGATTACCAGGTGGGATGTATGTTCTTGAATTGCAAAATGGGGGCGTTCACAAATCAATGCCGATAAGTATATTGCGATGAAAAGAAATTTATTTGTTATACTTTTTTTCCTGCTCTTGGCTGGCGCAAGCTATGCGCAGCCTGTTATTGATTCTATGGTTGTTACTGTTCCCGGATTAAATGACACAATTTATGTGCATGGGAAATTCGGCACTCAGAAGGGCAAAGTATTTTTAGATACCTCAGAAATGCAGATCTACAAATGGACCGATACCATTATCACTGCGCAACTTCTTCCTTTTATAATTGGCGATAGAGCGGGATGCGGACCAATTACAGTGAGTGTCAATGGTATGATAAGCAATGCGAGAATTCTCTCTATGGGTTGGGTACAGGGCAATATTTTTCCGCCCGGTGATACGCTGATCTATCATAGCACACCCTTTAATTGCTTATGGCGGTATGATTTTCATTCCTTTTTCTTAAATCATAAGGGAATCACAAAACTGGCAGTGCCGACGACTACAGGAAACGCAATTTTTGATTTTCAGCAAGAGAAGGTCGATATAAATTACGATCTACAAATATTACTTGATAGCAATTACAATTTACCCTCAGTGGCGGGCTATAGTTGGTATAGACCTTCACACCTTTCCTCTTGGTATTATTATGAGTTAAATTATGGTTGTTCTGCACCAATAGATACAAGGAGGAGCTACCGGGAATTTTTGTCTGTCAAAGCAGTAGATCATGGTGCTCTTTCATTAATCTGTTTCCCCAATCCCACCTCAAAAGATTTAAACATCTCCTATTCCCTATCCCAGCGAGGGAATGCAAGACTCATTCTCTATGATCTTGAAGGCAGAGTGATTCGCGAAAGTGCAACTGATGCCGAGGCAGGAGAGCAGGTGATGAAATGGGATATGTCGCAGGTTGCAAGCGGCAGTTATGTTTTGGGATTGGTTATTGGCGGCGAGACAAAATTTCAGATCGTAAAGGTTATGCGGTAATTGTCTTGGGCTGCATTGTCTGAACCTTGATTTTAAGAGATTAAGAAGATTTTTGAGATTGAACTCTCCAATCTTCTTAATCTCAATAATCTCATAAAATCACGGTTCAGACAATTCAGACAATTTCTTATCAACTTATCCACGGGGAAAGATTGTTAACCGAATGTGCATTGTTTTTGCCCCATGATGTTGTAGTTTTGCAACCTTTCAATAATAAACCTTAGTGAGTATCATTCCGATTCAGGCAAAAGAAGCTGCAGGCAGCCGGCTTAGCCGCACGTATCTGCGCAGTTTCAGCGAGCTTTATGACCGCGTTGNNCGTTGCCGGAACAGGCCTCGTTCCTCCGCAGGCGCTGGAGATCGAGCAGTCCATACTCGGCGCGATGATGATCGATAAGACTGCGGCGAACCGCGTCATGGAAGTCTTAGGCGATAGGAATCTTGAAGACAGTCCTTTCTACCGCGAAGCCCATACGGCGATCTACCGCGCCATTCTTGCCCTCGATACAAAGAGCGAACCGATCGATCTGCTCAGTGTGACAAGCCGCCTTCGTTTAGATGGCTCACTTGAGGAAGCCGGCGGACCTGCGTATCTCGTCGAGTTGACCTCAAAAGTTGTGACGACGGCGAATGTCGAAGCACATGCACGTCTGATCCTCGAAAAATATCTTGCCCGCGAACTTATCCGTACCTGCGAAGAAGTAAAGCTCCGCGCATTCTTAGGCGAGGATGATACGTTCGAACTCTTAGATCATGCCGAATCGAATCTCTTCCGCCTCTCGGAAACGCGGCATCGCAAGAGTTTCCTGAAAATGGATAAGCTCGCTCATGATACGATCGACTATCTCGAGCGTATCCATAATAATCATTCCGGTGTAACAGGAGTGCCGGCAGGGCTTGACGACCTCGATGAACTGACCAGCGG
>PLXB01000237.1 GCA_003151215.1 Ignavibacteriota bacterium | reverse complement strand
ATACAAAACTGATCATCGGATGATGAATAAAATAATCAACCCAAAGCCATTTCCTTCTCCCCTCTCTTGCATGTGTTTTTTTTACCGGATGTGGTTTGGCGATGAAAAGATAAATAATCGGGAGGAATATCCAAGTGACAAGAAAAGAACAGATGAGTGTAAGGATCATCGTTGTTGTCAGCACAGAAAAGTAAGCGCCGGCAACGCCGCTCATGAGAATGAACGGAATAAAAATGACTATCGTACTCAATGACGATCCGATCATTGCCGGAAGCAGATAAGTAATTGACTTTTGCACAAATGTTGCAGGATCCTCTTCGGGATGCTCCTCGTGTGTTCGGTGTATCTGCTCAGTTACAACGATGGCATCGTCGATCACAAGTCCGATCGAAGCAGCGAGAGCACCGAGCGTCATAATGTTGAATGTATATCCGACAGCATGGATAGCAAGCAATGCAAATGCAATTGTGACCGGTATCGTAATAAGTATCACAAGGCTTGATCGCAATGACCGCAGGAAAATAATTGAAACGATCATTGCAAGCAATAAGCCGACAAGCAGGCTATCGCGCACACTACTTATGGAATCATTGACAAAATCGGCCTGAATATAATACGGCACAAGTTTCATTCCCTTCGGAAGCAAACCGGAATTCAATTCGACAACCTTCTGCTCAACTTCATTCGTAACAGTAATCAGATTCGAATTCGGCTGTTTGAGAACATTGACTAGAACGGCACTTTTTCCGTTGGAGTTGATACGGATATATTGCTGCTCTTCATGCACGGATATTTTTGCAATATCTTTAAGATAGGTAACCCTCTTGCCATCATTGCGAATAACGAGATTGCCAAGGTCATCAAGGGCTGCAATGCTTGCATCAGTGACAGAAAGATAGAGCCGGCGGTAATCGGAAAAATATCCGTTTGCCGTAATAAAATTATTATGCTGCAATACCTGAAAGACCGTATCAATATCCAGCGCAAGCATCACTAACTTCCGCTGATCCGGTTCGACCCAGTATTCTTTTTTCTTTCCTCCGACACTGCGCACTGCGGCCACTCCCTGCGCTTGGGAAAGATAGGGAATGATCTGCGTTGTTGCAAGTAAATCAAGCTCGATGGGGCTTCGCGAACTATCTTCGATGCTATAGCCTAATATCGGGAGGATTGAGGGATTCATTTTCTCCAACGTGATTCCCACACCTTGGGGAAGATCGGCTTTTATTTGGTTGATCGCAGATTCGATGCGCTGTTTACTAAGATCAATATCGGCACTCCAACTCAAAAAAGCAGATATCTCGCAACTTCCACGGCTGGTAATACTTCGTACCGTGATAAGATCCGGTACCTGCTTCAGTGCCTGCTCTATAGGCTTTGTCACCGTGATCATCATCTTACCGATGGGTTGAAGACAATTATCGGCAATGATCTTAATTTTCGGGAATGTTATTTCCGGAAAGAGAGAGGTCTGCATTTTGGAGTATGCATATAGTCCCGCCATAATGAGAATGAATGCCATGACAGCAAACGGACTTTTATAGCGAACAAAAAAGTTTTCCACGGCGCTTGTTATTTAATAATGACGAAGGCAGTATCCTCCATCCCGTAATTTCCGGTTAGAACAAACTTTTCATCAGGAGAAAATGACGGAGAAATTACTTCTACAGCAGCGTCGGTTTCCATTCCTTTTTCGATCGGCACCTTCACCGCTATTGAATCACTTTTCACCTGCATTACCCAGAAATTCTGCATCGTTTCATCGGCAAGCACCGCTTGCTTAGGTACTATGAGCGCATGTGACTTTTGATTTGTCGCTAATTTTACCTGCGCAATCACTCCCTCAGGGATCGTAATTCCGAATGTTGGTACAATCAAATAATTTTGTGTCTGTGATGCCGGATCGATAGATGATAGCTTCTTGCTGATGTGTGCAGGAATTCTCATACTATCAGGTAAGATCAGATCGGATGTTTCTCCGATCTTTATAAACTTGTTATAATTATAAGGCACGCTCAAAACAAAGGCAAAACTTCCGATATCGGCAATAGTGCAAAGTTGTTCACCGTCCTGAACATAATCTCCGTTTTGCCGCATGACAGAAGTGACAATGCCGGATGCAGAAGCAGGGATGAAAATTTTACCGCTGAATTCTTTCAGAGAATCAGGAGAATTACCGACGCTGAGCGCATGTGACTCTTTTGTCTGCATGATAAAGACTGGCTGTCCTTTGGAAACATGATCACCAATGGCAACATCTATCCGTACTATATAACCCTGCATCGACGCTGAAACGATATTCTTGCGCTGATACGAAGATGTTGCCGAAAGGATCATGCTCTCTGATATTGGCGCCATACTCGGATGCGTGATGGTCACCGGAACTTTCGCCTTTACCGTCTCTATTATATCTTTCTTTTCGCCGCAACCATCAATGCCCAGCATTGAAAGTACAAGGAGATAGACGCGAATATGTTTTTGTCCCATCGATAATTTTATTTATTGATATTATTCAATTCGATAATCGTTTGCAGTCGCGCGATTTCCGATTGGCGCATACTGAGTCTCGTCATATTGAGCGTATTGAGCGTCAGTAAAAGATCTGTAATTTTCACGGTACCCTGCCGCAGTAATTGTTTTTGATACTGCAAAAGTTCGCCAATGCTTTCGATCTGTTTTCGGTATTCACCAATAAGCGAATCCTGGGAACGCAACTCGTCCTCGAGCATCATTCGCCCGATATTCGTTTCAATAAAAAATGCACGTGACCTGGCAGCAATAGTATTTTGCGTCAAATTAAATTTTTCGTATTCAAAATATCTTTGTCCTCCATCGTAGATCGGAATTGAAAGATTTAATCCGACACTAAAACCCCAGTTGTGATTCGCATTCCTGAGGTCAGTCGTATTCAGCCCTGCATCAGCAAACCATCCAAATTTTGGTTTATACGTCCAATCGAGTAATGAGCGGTCATATTCAATTGAGAGACTATCTAAAATGAATTGACGTGCTCGCAAAGTTTGGAATAAGGGGGTTGAAGTGTCCTTTTGTAACTGCGGTTCAGGCAATGTAATATATGCAGTATCAGTAATTCCTGCCAGCTGATTCAGTTTATAAAGATCGGTAGTGTACTGCGTTCGTGCCTGCAGAAAAGCGATATGTTGCTGATTCCGGGCGATCACGAGATTCAGATAATCCAATTGCGAATACACAGCCTTATTCACAAGTTCTTTTACTATGAGAAGCTGTTCATCTAAAATCCTTAAACTTTCTTCAGTAAACTGAATGGCTGTGAGGTCAGAGTATGCAGTGACATATTGTGATGTGATACTCTTAAAAAGGTCTCGTTCATTAATGACGAGCGCTGTTGCAAGTGATTGCCGCTGAGCACCAAGCTTAGCCAATTGCAAGTCGCGATTGCCTCCCTGAAACAAATCTTGGGAAGCCGTGACAAGCGCGCTATATAATGCTCCGTTTGAGATTGCACTATCATAACCATAGCCGCCGATTACCGGAGCTATCATTGCTTGAGTGGTGAAATTTATCTTTGGGAGAAATGTGCTCCTGATTTTTGAACTATCATAGCCTAACGAAGCAAGTTGGTTTTGATAATCAATGAGAGCGGTGTTATACCTTCGGGCAGCATTAAGATAATCGTCAAGCGTTCGGGTTTGAGAGAAAGCTGTTCCTGCGATTAGCGAGAGGAGAAGAACAGCGACAGCTATTTTCATGCGCATGGAAGACAAACGATCATCTCTCTGCTTTCTGGGCATGAAGGATAAAGATCATAGCAAGAAAGAACCACTTATGGATTGAATATTTTATTTGGTGCTTACTACACTTCCATCCGGAGAGAAAACAACTTCAAATTTTTTCTTTTTATCTCTGATCAGGACTTCATATGCCGTATTGAAGTCTTTGACTGACAACTCGATCTTCATGATCTTGCCTTTTGTAAATTGTTTTGATATTGCATTCGAGATGGCATTCGGCAATTTATCTACAGTGATCTCTTCTTCGGTCTCAATCAGTTTGCCATCGGCGCTATAATGAATATCCCGTTTTGTCGTGCTGTCATTGCATGATATCTCATAGGACGTTTCGCCTTTGACAGTTTCCTTTGCTGCGCCGGTAATTCTTGCTTTGGGATAGTTGCTTCGGAAAGCCTGGAGCACATTAGCCGGCAAAGCTTTGTAGGACATTTTTATTTCCTGAGAGTAACCGGAAGTAGTCAAACCCAAAAACACCAATATGATGAAATATTTTTTCATGGTTTGTCTCCAAAAAAAGTTAAAATCTCCATACAAAATTTGCTACGGGAGCAAGAAGAGGCAGTGAGAAATACATAAACCCGAAATCAGAACTAAATCGTTCGCTTTCGATCCGGGCAGCAAATAACAGGGCGATCTTAGTCGGTGTGGAAAGATCGTGATTCCAAATTTCAGCAACAATTCGTGTATTTGGAATACCCTTGATCGGAGTATCGAAACCAATTCCAACGCCAAGAGGGCTTCCATACGTAAAACTGAAACTCCCGTAGGGAATCACGTTAATTATTGGGAAATCGTTTCCGTATACTTTCAAGAAAATAAGTCCGGTATAGCGTGTCTCATTTTGCATTTCCATCGTAGCAGAGGCAAAAGTATGAAGATATAAATTGTCATTTGTAAGACGTAAAAGATTAGCCCCAAGAGCGAACGATATTCCACCTTCATCAGCAAGAGTCGCCTTTGCCTGTAAAAATCCGAACTGTGATTTTGGTGCCACTGTCGGCATTACTGTAATTCCGCCACTAAAAGAAAAAACATCTCCAACGCCAAAACCTCCCTGCAAAAAAGCCAATTCCCAAAAACCAAAATAACCTCCTTGTATCGGTTTACCGGTCGGCATAATAAAATGCCGGTACTCATCAAGCGGTGCACTCAAACTATCGGCTTTTCCCTGAGCAAGAACAATTTGCGAAATCGCAACCATAGCAATAATTAGTGTGAATATCTGAATCCAACTACGATATTTCGCATCCCTTACTTCTGTCCCCGGACTTCGAACTTCGGACTTTCCTCTCATAACATCCCTGTTCGTTTGCGAATAAACCATTCTGTGCTAAATAACATAACAGCCAGAATAAGCAGTTGCCATATATTCCGCCCCTCGTAATCTTTTTTCTCTTCAAGTTTTTTTGCATGAAAATTCGAACTTGCGTCAATATCTTTTATAAGATTGGCGGCCGTTTCTGGTGTATAAAATNNGCCGCCAGTTCGTTCTGCCAAAGAGCGTAAGATATCGCTGCGCATTCTCGGCTCCGCAAATTCCGGCGAGTAATCGCCGACATTAAATCTTCCTCCATCGGAACCGAGGGATTTGCCATCTGCCTTGGCTTCGCCGCCATACGTATAATCTCCCGCAGCAAGACCTTGGGGAAGTTTTGCAAAATACCTTCCATTACTGATCGGCTCGAGAGTTAATTGTATAGGCGAAGAAAGATTTGCTCCCATAACTTTTGCAGTGACAATTGCGCCATCGACAGGGATAAAACTTTCATCATAGACCTGTCCGGAGAATTCTATTTTTTCACCTGCATCATAAAGTTTTCTTGTCGGTGTGATGCGAACACGTTTTTGATCGTCATGCGTAACAAGCCATCGAGTCGAATTTCCGAGAAAAATATCGAGTGCACTCTCGCTTTCAGCAGAACTGTCTTTTTTTCGTGACAGTGAAGCAAAAGCCCTTTCTCTTCCAAATGAAGTAAGCTTCCACTGCCATAAGCCGTAACCGGTAAATGCGATCTGACGCGATCTGCCGACGGTGCGTGAGATCACAAGAGGTTCGCCAAGTTTTACTCCTTGAATTGTTGCCTCGGCAAGAACTTCACTTTCCGGTTTCGCAGCAAAATGTGTTTCGGTCTTTATCAAAGGGGCAAGGGACTCCCATTTTGTCTGTGATGTTTGTTCACTCTTTGCCCTGAATATNNTTAAGAGAAAATGGCAATGCATCTTCGAAAGATCGTAGCTTATCGAGATCAAGCGTTCGAGAAGGAATAAAAAGCATCGGGCGAGAATCATTCACAAGCAGTTTGCGAACAAGCAGAAGTGATTCACTTGAGGTTGATGAGATCGGAAAGCCTATAAGAATAATAAGATCAGCATCTTTTACTTTATCGGCAGTTGGATTCCCTTCGTAAAATTCCGCTCCTTGCTTTTGAACGTATGAAATAAATTCGATCTCTTTTCTTCCTGCGAAATACTCCCGAATAAACGACACATCCGAACTTGGAGAGCCTGCGAACATTACGATGCGGAATTTATTCTTGAGAACGTTCACATAGCTGATGCGTAAATTATTTTTCTCATTGGCATCCATCATCAGATCGCTTGGAACAACTTTTGCAGTAAGCTTCACTATACCTTCCTTCTTCGGAATAAAAGAGAAGGTCAGTGTATAATCATTTGTGCCTTCTTTAAGTGAAAGCGGCTCCTCACCAATCTTTTCGCCTTCTGCAAGAAGAGAGACTGTAACCCGATCGCCACTCTTTGCCCCGACACTATGAATTGAAATATCGACCGGCTGCTCAACGCCAATCGTTGCAACTTCATTAGTAAAAATTTCTGATAATGCAACATCGCGCAATTCCGTCGAATCCCCAAGCCCTACAGCATAAACCGGAATACTTAATTTCTCCGCCGTATAGATCGGATTCGATCCAGATGTATATGCTCCATCACTATACAAAATGATGGCTCCGATATTTTTTGTCTTCTGTTCATTTTCAATGAAAGAAAAAATTGATGAAATGTCAGTAACAGAGGCATCTGCTTTCAGACTATCGAAAGAGTTAGGCGGTATACCTCCAAGAATTTCAGTTCGCTCACTAAAGGAATACGTACTAAGTCTTTGAGTATTAGAGAGAATTTCTTTTGGAATTGTACTTGTAACGCTTGCAATCATAGCTGCTCTCCGGTTTTTCCCCCAAGACGAGTCACTTCCCGATTCTGGCAATCGCATAGATTTTGAATTATCGAGAATAAGTGCTATCTGAGGAGATAACTCATTCATTTTTGTGAGAGTAAGAACAGGTTGAAAAAGCACAAAAAGAATGAGCGCAAGTCCGATCCCTCGTAAAGTGATAAGCAGCCTTCGTCTGCGTGGAGTTGTTCGAGGAACAGTCTGACGATATGTCCAAATCGAAAGCGCAAAACCCGCAGCAAGCGCGACGAAAAAAAGCCAAAGGCTTCCGGAAGTCAATACAAGGGAGAGTGAGTTCAAGTACGGTTGTTCGCTAACGTGAAGATCATTTTGTTATCCATGTCCGTAATTCCGAACGCATTATCTCTTCGCTAAGTTGCGGGTTGTTATACATCCCTTTCACTTCGCGCTGTCTCATCGCCTCAAATAAACATATTGCCGAAGCGACGGAAACATTTACGCTTTCAACCATTCCTCGCATCGGAATATAGACGATACCATCGGCGCCATCGGCTGCTTCTTGCGAAATTCCGCGATGTTCATTGCCCATAACTATTGCCGTCGGTACAGTAAGATCGCAGGAGTATAAATCTTTTGCCTGCGGCTCGATCTTTGTGGCGAGGATCTGGAAGCCCTCTTTTCTTAGTTGTTCGTAGCAAGCATCGATAGATCCGAAGTGTTCGAAGTTTAGCCATTTAAGTGCACCGGATACGCTCGACTTCCCAATTTCAGGCATTGATTCAATATAATAGACCGTCATCACACGCATGACTCCCACTGCGTCGCAGGATCGCAGGATCGCTCCGAGATTATGTTGATCGTGAACGTTCTCAACAACAAGGATAAGTCCCGGCTGACGGTTTCCGAGTGTCTTCTTCATTCGCTCTGTTCGGTTCTCACTTCGGCTCCAGGCCGTATCATTATCCATATCGGTTATGAGAACGCGCGGCAAAGGCGTTCGGGTTGCGCTTTCAATGAAAGAAAACTCACAGAATAACCGCGTTTCGGAAAACGTAAAGGCAGAGGTTCGGTGTTCTGAGTATAGAATTATGGATATAGGTGTAACCGAGAAATCACAGCCTCTTCCGCCAAAACAGAAGCGGAGCATATTTGAGAAAACGATGCGAGCATTGCTTGTGATTGTTATAGTACTTTTATTGCTTGTTGGTTTCCTGATTTCTTTCACGCAGACATCCTGGTTTCGTAATATTGTCCGCTCACAGATCGAAAATCTTATTGAAAAAAACACAAACGCAGAACTCACACTCGGAAAGATTGAAGGTAATTTTATTTCCGGGTTTACAATTTACGATGCTCATCTGAAACTGCGAGGTGACAGTACAGAAATCGTTTCGGCGAGCGAACTTTATGCCCGATATTCTTTGTGGAAATTTATACGCGGTACTGGAATTCCAGTGACGACAATTATCCTGCGATCTCCGCAGATACAATTCATTAAATTATCAGGGGACTCACTCTGGAATTACGAACGGTTGCTTCTGACGAAAGCGAATCAGGGGCCATCCTCTCCTTTCAACTTGACAATTGATATTCAAAATTTCCTGATAGAAAATGGCAAATTGTCAGTCCATAACTTCAACGATACTCTTCGGATGATCACCGCTTCAGAAAAATCCTCTCTTAACTGGAGCAATTATCACTTGGAGAATCTCGATCTCGATATGCGCGCACATATTGAAGGGGAGAAAATTCAGCGCGTACAGATAAATAATATAAGTTTTAATATCTGGGGCAGAGATATGACGCCATTCAGACTTCATCATCTTGAACTAAGTGCCTACCACAACGATCTGCATATGGAAGTCTCCGGACTGCATCTTATATCGGATGAAAGCGATGTCCGTCTTACAGCTGATTTTGATCCGTTGAGAGTTTTGAATGGTGAACCTCTTGATTCTTTGGAGCATTCCCGGATGAAACTTCATCTTTCCGGACATTCTGTGAGTGAACGGGAGCTTAAGCAATTTCTTCCTGACCTTTCCTTCTTGGGGAGCAGTCCTTCTATTGATTTGGATGCCGAAGGCGAATTCGGAAAGCTCAAGATCACAAAAGGCAGATTAGGATTTCGAAGCGATGGTGATATTGCTTTTTCCGGTGAGATCAAAAGCCTTCATAATCCATCACATCTCTATCTCAATATATTCCTCAAAGCACATGCACTGAGTGACCGAACGCTCCGCAATTATGTGCCCGGCCTGAACATTGAAGATATGAAGCGTTTCGGAATCGTGAATATCGAGAAACTTACCTTTGTCGGTCCAACAAATAATTTCAACTCTATCTTTGATATTCGTTCAACTGAAGGCAAGGTCAGCGGCAAAGCATCGCTTGATTTACGAACAAAGGAGATGATCTACGATGCGGATGTTTCCACAAGCAATATTAATCTTTCTCATCTTCTTAGTGATCCGAGCTTAAATAGCGACCTGAATTCTTTGCTGAAGATCAGAGGCAGAGGCACGAATCCGAAAACCATGCAAGCGCAATTTAGCCTTGACGGAAATGGCACAACCGGATTTAAAAACTATAAGCTTGAGAAACTTCATATCGGAGGACATATCGCAGGTGCAAAACTGGAATTAGAAAATACGGATATTGCTTTCCTTTCGGGAGCAACGCTTCATAGCAATTATGCCGATATTGATTTCTCAGGTAAAACATTGTCGTACGAGTTTGACGTATTAACACAAGAACTTCATGTTACTGACTTTGCGCCTATCTTTCCCCTTTCAAGCAAAGTAACTGTTGAAGCTAATTTAAGTGGCTCGGGAGCATCAATTAATACTATCACCGGAAGCATTAATGCGGAAATATCCGGACTCGAACAAAATGGCAAACCACTGCCTAATATTCTGCTTAATACAACATTGGAGCGCGATGAAACCGGCAACCATATCGATATTATCACCAGTTCTATTGCCGATCTTACCTTCAAAGGGAAATATAATATTGAAACCCTCGGTAAAGTAATTGCCGATCACTNNGAATACACCCGCACTGCTCTGATTCTATTGACCTTTCTTATGCTGCTAATATTAAAGATCTCCGCCCCATAGCGCCCTTTATACCGAGTATCATCTTACTTGGAAGCGGGAAATTGAACGGTACAGTTATCGGATGCGAGAACGGAGAGATTACTTTTGCAACGGAGGGAAACATTCATAACTTCTTTATGAAACAACGTCGCCCTTTGGCCGATTCTTCCGGTATCCCCACCGTAAGATTGCGGGATACAAAATTTTCGTTCCTGGCAGAACATATCGGCAATGACGAGCATATATTATTGCACGCGATGAAATCTGAATTCCACCTTCACTCGGATTCTGTTCTCAAGTTTAATGGATTTCCGATTGAAAAACCGGACGCTGCCATCATCCTTCTAAACGGAAATCTCTCTTACCATGCCAATACAATTCTTGCTCGAAGTTTAGGAATTAATATATCGGGAACAGGCAATATTAACAGACNNCGACCAGATCTAAGATTCGGGTTAGATAGTGTAAGCCTTGCATTCGGGAAATCATTCATATGGCATAATGACCAAAGTGCGCTTCTTACCTTCGGAGCCGACGGCCTCATCGAACTTGATACTCTTTCTCTAATCCGGCCAAAACCGGGTTTCGATCCTAAAAATATATTCGCCGAAAGAATAAAGCTCGGTTTCCGGATCAAGGGCGATAGTATCAATTATGCGTTCCTGTCAACACCACAGCTCGATATGGTAGACGTCCCAAAGTTCTTCTCCGAATGGACCTCCGCCCCGGAATTGAGTAAAATGGAAGGCCGTATTAGTAAGATGGAAGCTCTTTTGCAGGGAAGCTTTTCGCATCCTGATATTTCTATCGAACTTGCTTTAAGGAAATTTGTATACCATGGCGTCACTATCGATAGCGGCAAAACAAACCTCCGTTATAACAACATGACACTTTCCGGCAATGCAATATTTCATGTTGATACGGCGTCATTTTCCATAGATAATATTCTTCAAGGTCGTGAAAATTTTGCTGTGGCAGGAAACAATTTTTTCCGTCTGGATATCGATAGTGTGCCATTCCTCTTTTCGCTGAAAAAATATCCGGAGTATAGTGCCGACAGCGTTGCAGTAAGCAAACGAGAGATGAGTATTTTCGCTTCCGGTAAGGATTATCCTCTTGACATGTTCAGCCCGTTTGTTCCGGTGGTTGCGAATCTCCATGGGTTGGCAGATATCGCATTATCCGTGAACGGCACTATCGAAAATATATTATATAAAGGTTCGGTCGATATACGAAAAGGTTCGTTCCTCCTTCCCATGACGAACTTGGAATATTCTTTTAACGGCAAGCTACTGCTTACGAACGATGAAATGAAATTCGTCAATATCAATCTCGCCAATATGACGGGAGATGATGCCGAGGGACGCGCAGTCCTGGATGGTTCGCTCTATTTCAAAGGATTTGCCGTCGAGAAAATCGGCATTACTCTTCTTGCAGCAAACCGCCTCATGGTACTCAGCGAAGCTTCGAAACAAACGCTGAAAAATATTTATGGTCCATTGGTGATAAGAACCGAAGGTGGCCCTCTTGCATTTTCCGGCAATTTCGATAGCCCGATGCTATCGGGAAATGTTGTAATTGTCCAGGGATTTCTCACGTTGCCCCAAACCGATGTGTCATCGACAAATTTGCTCAATGACGGNNGATACTATTCGCCACCCTTCCCTTCCGGACTCATTAAAACAGATCAATAACGGACTTGCCGGTGGAGATACTATAAAAGAATATAATGATACCGCATTCGAAGAAGCTGCACTTATTGCCGGAGCCACTCCAACGCAGCCCCAGTTTACTCCTGCACAACTCAGCTTTTCAGATAAGATGCTTTATGATTTGCATATCTCCATTCCTGGAAATCTGTGGCTTACGATCAATTTCAGTAAAGCATATGGATTGTTCCCACAGGTATTGACGGCAGAATTATCGTCCAATGGTTCATTGAGTTACAGCAGAAATGAAGCAGGTGTTAACCCCAGCGTTAACGGAACTATCATCGTAGGAAAACAATCGAGCTATAGTTTTATTAAGGATTTTACACCTGTGACCGGCACGATTTCCTTTGCAAGTACTCTTGACAATCCGGCACTTGATATTACAGCAGAGTATACCGGTGTCCATAAAACATCAGCAAGTACTGAGGAGGACATTAAGATCAAGTTAATGATCGAGGGAACACGCGAAGACCTGCGTCTGAAGATGGAACTTTATCGAAAAATTAATGGAGAATTCGTTCAGGACAGCCGCCCTCAGGAAGCTGTGAAATCGGATGTTCTTACCTATTTACTGAACGGGTCATTCGCAAGTGATGCTTTAGGTTCTACCAGTAGTTCTTACGGCAGTGCTCCGTTATCAATTGGCTCTCAGATTGTAAGTGGACAGCTTACCAATGGCCTCAGTTCCACATTCTTGAAAAATTATGTGAAGTCAGTAGGCGTAGAATATGGCGGCGTACTTGCATCGAAAGTGAAAGTATCCGGAGGGTATAAGGATATTGTATTTAACCTCGGTGGCACAATTAATAATACGACTGGGAGCCTTTTATCTTCAGATTTGTCTGTCGAAATTCCTTTTTCACAATTCTTCAATTTCGAAGCGGCGCGAAATATTCTTTTCCAAGGGGAATATCATTTAGCCAATTCTACTGACGTCAGTTCACAGGGTCTTATTCAGCCACCGATCTTTCTGGGCAGGTTTCTCTACCGCATTTCACCCTAACTGCAAAAATATCAGATAAATAAAATTGCAAAAAAGCCGAACGCAACAGCCATAATTGCAAGGATTACTAAAAGATCTTTCGGATTTTGCTTCGAACTAATAGTTGCTTCAATACGTGTCATAAAAATGTTTTATTAATATGAGAGCCACCTCTTATATCTTTAAAAACACCGTATCAGTCCCATAGTTACACCTCGAAAATGAAAAAAAACACATTATTCGGAACTCAGGGAGCAAAAAAAGGCTTTTTACCTCGCTTCCTTAGCTCAGTTGGTAGAGCAAATGACTCTTAATCANNCGGGTTCGAGTCCCGCAGGGAGCACAAATTTAATCGAGTAGTTTTCAAAGAACGAACAAGCTGTTACAAGGTTTGAAAAGAGATCAATGCCAGGAGCCTGATCCTCATAACGGCTTTAAATAAAAAGGGTTATAGATTCAATTAGCATGTCCTCCGTTCAATGTTTAATTCAGGTTTATACAAAAATACAACAGTTTTTTCCTTCCAAGAATAATAGGGCCTTTTATCAAGATCATCAATTTGAACTG
>PLXB01000383.1 GCA_003151215.1 Ignavibacteriota bacterium | reverse complement strand
TTGCAAATGCTCTCGGCACCACAACCGGAGTCTTCGATAGCTGGCTAGTGCTGCGGGGTATTAAGACGCTTGGTGTTAGAATGAGACAGCATGAAACGAATGCACATGCCGTTGCAGAATTTCTTGAAGCGCATCCGAATGTATCGGAAGATTTTTATCCGGGATTAATAAGCCATCCGACACATCAACTTGCAAATAAATTACAGACTGGCTTTGGCGGAGTCATCTCATTCCGGGTTCACGGAACATTCGAAAAAGAGGTACGGCATGTTCTCGGAAGTACAAAGATCTTTGCCCTTGCAGAATCGCTGGGAGGAGTTGAATCACTCATCGAACATCCAGCAACGATGAGTCATTCTTCGATGGGCACAGAGCTTCAGGAAAAGGCGGGCATCACCGATGACATCATCCGTATCTCTATCGGCATTGAACATATTGATGATCTTCTTGNNCCGATCTTGGACAGGCGTTGGATTTCTCGCTTCTTTACAAAAAGCAATTTGCTCATTCTGTTTTGCTTGAGGAGGTTACTGCTCTATGAATAAACTTATAGTTGAGAATTTCGCTCTTGATTGTGGAGAAGTCTTACCAAATGCAGAATTCGATTATACGACGTATGGGACTTATACGTCTGATGCAATAATTGTCTTTCATGCGTTGACTGGGAATTCCGATGCTGCCGAATGGTGGAATGGAATCGTCGGTGATGGAGAAATTATTGATCCTAACAATAATTTTATTATTTGCGCAAATTTTTTAGGAAGTTGTTATGGCTCAACGGGACCGGAATCCATTAATCCGGAAACCGGCAACCCGTACCACGAAAACTTTCCGGTTATTACAACCGGAGATATTGCGAGACAGCATTTAGCAATTCTTGATTCGCTTGGGATTGAGAAAATCTCTTTAGGCATTGGAGGTTCGATGGGAGGGATGGTACTCCTCGAACTTGCTGCGCTTAAACCCGATCTTTTCGAGAAGATCATTCCCATTTCCGTCGGCGCTTCGCATTCGGCGTGGCGTCTTGCTTTCAGCTCCGCTATTCGCAAAACGATCGAAACCTTCGGCAGAGAATTTAGTGAAGACGGATACAAACAAGGTTTGCATCTTGCCAGGCAAATCGCGATGACTTCATACAGGTCAAGTTCGGAGTTTGACGGACGTTTCGGAAGGGATAAGAATGGTGGATTTTTCGAGATCGAGAATTACCTTGAACATCATGGGGAAAAAATCGTGGCTCGCTTCTCGCCTCATTCTTACATTACTCTTACCCGAGCAATGGAATTATATGATATCAATGATAAAATTCAAAACATTGAATCAGAAGCACTGTTTATCGGAGCAACCTCCGATATTCTTTATAAAGAGGAAGAGATCAAAGAAATTGCAAACCGTATTCCCGGTGCAAAATATCGATCGCTCGATGCACCGTTCGGACACGATTCATTCCTTGTCGCACAAGATAAGCTTGCAAAACTTATCCGTCCTTTTATCACCACGTCAGTAAAACAAAAACAGGAGATCTACGCATGAGCTTAGTATTAATTGATAATGAAGTTGAAAACGGTTTAGATATTTTAGTTAAGAAATCTACTCAAACTTTTCGCATTGGCCTTTTCGGCTTAGGTGTTGTTGGCAGCGGCGTCTGGCGGATGCTCGAAGCAAAGCGCGACGAATTTTACGACCGCTTCGGAATCGATGTTGAGATCGCCGGAATCTGCGTCCGAGACGCACTCAAAGAACGGGATCACGATTTACCGAGAGATATTGTCACCAGCAATTTCAATCAATTGCTTAACGACGATTCGATCGATGTCATTATCGAACTGATCGGTGGAAGGTATGAAGCTTTAGATGTTATCGAGAGGGCACTACGTTCTCGCAAACATGTTATCACTGCCAATAAGCTTGTCTTAGCTCATGAACTACCACGGCTAAAAAAACTTGCTGATCGGAATGGGGTCAATCTTTTCTATAGTGCTTCTGTATGCGGCAGTGTTCCGGTACTCAGAGCGCTCGATGATCTACGCATTGGCGATAGAATCAAATCCATTCAGGGCATTGTCAATGGCTCGACGAATTTTATTTTGACAAGCATGGCGAATTACGGACTGACTTATGAGCAGGCTCTTGCAGAGGCTCGCATCAAAGGTTTTCTCGAAGCCGATCCGACGTTGGATGTTTCAGGGCAGGACGCAGCACAGAAATTATCGGTGCTTATCTATCATGCCTTTGGAGAACATGTTACACCAGAGAAAATCAAGACAATAGGTATTGAAAATATTACTGCAGAAAATGTAGCATCTGAATCAAAAGACGGAAAAGTTATTAAACTCATCGCAAGTGCATCTCTTGATGAATCCGGTAACGTCATTGCCTGTGTTCAGCCAAATGCATTGCCTCGATCCCATGTCTTTGCGACAACATCCGATGAATTTAATGCCCTGGAGATCATTGCACGTCATGCCGGACCACAAATACTCTATGGCAAAGGCGCCGGAAGTTTTCCGACGGCTTCATCCGTCATCAGTGATGTTGTAGAATTACTTCGGGAACAATACTAATCTTCGATCACTTGCTCGAAAAACTCCTTCGCTTTGCCGCAACTGGGGCACGTTTCCGGCAGGATCGTATTATCGAGATGAAAAATGTGGCCGCAATTGGTGCATCGCCATATCAGCACCATAGCGTTGCCGCGAGATTCCGGCGGCGGAATTTTGATGTTCTGAGCTTCTTTATTCGAATCATTCATTGGAAAGCCTCTTTACTATGTTTTTTTAAAGGGGAGAGAGTCATCTGTTATATAAATAATTCTAATGTGAAGATAGTTGCACCTTCTTTTCAGGCAAATATTTTCCTATTACTTCGGTAAGTTCTTTTTCTGAGAGATCGGTCGTGTGCAAATTGGTGACTAATTTTTTCCATGGCGGCAACTTACCATAAGCAAAGTCACCAAAGACAATCACCGGCGTACCATTTTGCTCGATGGTTTTTCTGTCGGAAGCAACTTTCCATTGTTCCGCCCAATTATAGATCCACTCCGCATCTTCGGAGAGAAGTCTGACGCAGCTATGGCTTACAGGGTAGCCAGGCAGATCATATTCATGAAGCGAAATTCCCTCGTGACTATCAAGATTAAAATACCATTTCAATACCCAGGCATCATCGACGGTGCTATGAGTTTCTTTCGATTTCCAATTCGTGTGATACAGTCCTTCCGGTGTCGGAGTGGCTTTCTTCCCGGTACTTGTCGGTCCCCATCGCACTAATTTTCCATT
Source organism: Ignavibacteriota bacterium (assembly GCA_003151215.1). Next base: position 2,299 of record PLXB01000383.1, on the reverse strand, counting down.
TTCATAAGCAGCGAAAGCCTGTATCTTCCGTGAGACGATTAGTATTTTCCGAACAGAATCCAAACTTCTCAGACTATCGGGAAATGGCGAATAAGTTATTTCGCTGCTATCTCCGTTTGGGATAATGATAATCTCCCCTTCCTTAAGATGCTTTAGATCGCGGCGATTTATCTTGAAAAGAATAAACATCTTTTCTTTACCAAGTTCATTCGAAAGATCCGATAAGGATTGTGCCCCTGTGAGTTTATAAGGTTTATAAAGTCCGGTATCCGATAAGGATTTTTTTGATGTATCTTTCGGGATCGAAATCACCGTATCTTTTTTTACCGGAGCCGCTACTTTCGGAGCGGTACTTTTCGAAGGTTCTTCCTTTTCTTTGGAACAAGAAGAAATGAATACTCCAAGCAGTAGAAGGAGAAGGCTGTATCTCAATGAAGGCATAAGAAAACCAGAATTAAATATTCGTAATTATTAATATGCCTTCGCCCAAATTACTTCATGCTTTGCAGGCTCTCCGGTAACGAGACATTTCTGGGGAGGTTCAGAACTGCGGAATTCCGCATCGGGTATACATCTGATCGTCGCCTTTGTTTCTTCCTTCACTTTTGCTTCGACCGCAGGATCACCGTTCCATCCTGCATAGACAAAAGCTCCTTCTCCTTTTGAGAATATATCTTTCATTTCATCATAGCTCTTCACTCCGCGAATCGTATTCGCTTCGCGTCTGGCGATTGCATTCTTCAAAAGTTGCGCTTGCAATTCGACGGAAAGCTCTTCGATCTTATCGCATAGTACATCAACTCCTATAAAAAGCTTCTGCTTTCTTCCGGGCTTCGGCGCTTCCTCCCCGTCAAGAGTAATGCGCGGAACAATGACGACCGTTTTATTCGCCACATCTTTCGGACCGATCTCAATACGAAGCGGAACGCCTTTCAATTCCCATTCATAATATTTCGCGCCGGGCGACATATTATCTCGAGTATCCATCTTCACTCTGAATCCTCGCAACTTCAAATCTTTATAGATCGTATCTGCTGCATCGAGAACTGTTGCTCGTTCTTCATCATTTTTGAAAATAGGAACAATGACTGCAACGGTCGGAGCCAGTCTTGGCGGAAGTACTAAGCCATCATCATCGGAATGTGTCATGATAAGGCTTCCGACAAGCCTGGTCGAAACACCCCATGAAGTATTCCAGGCATATTGAACAGTGCCGTCTCGACCCTGGAATTTCAGATCAAATGCTTTCGAAAAATTCTGTCCCAGGTTATGGCTTGTACCGGCTTGCAGGGCTTTATTATCCTGCATCATCGCTTCGATGCAGTAAGTCCGAAGTGCTCCGGCAAATCTTTCGCTATCAGTTTTGAGACCTGTAATAACAGGAGTTGCCATGAAATCTTCAGCAAAAGTCCGGTAAACTCCAAGCATCTTTAATGTCTCTACCTCGGCTTCTGCTTCAGTTTCATGCGCTGTATGGCCTTCCTGCCAGAGGAATTCCGTCGTACGAAGAAAGAGCCTCGTTCTCATTTCCCAACGCATTACATTCGCCCATTGATTCATCAGGATCGGCAGATCACGATAGCCTTGCACCCATTTGGCGAACATCGTATAGATCATCGTCTCCGAAGTCGGACGGATCACCAGTGGCTCATCAAGCAGTTTGCCGCCGCCATGGGTGACGACTGCCAGCTCCGGAGCAAAGCCTTCAACATGCTCGGCCTCTTTGCTCATGAAGGATTGTGGAATAAGCAGCGGGAAATAGGCATTCTCATGCCCCGTATCCTTGAACATCTTATCCAGATTCTGCTGGATCAGCTCCCAGATGCCATAGCCATTGGGACGGATCACCATACAGCCTCTGACCGGAGAATGCTCCGCCAGTTGGGCTTTCTCGACCAATTCGTTATACCATGCGCTAAAATCCTGAGCTCTCGTTGTTAATTTATCGTCTGCCATAAGTTTTATTTAGAGGGATTATAAGAGTTTATCGTCTGGGGGAGTTCCATTGCAATACTCTTAGCTTCTCAAGGCACCGGATCATATCCTCCCGGATGCAGCGGATGACATCTTCCGATCCGCTTGATTCCCATATACACTCCTTTGAAGATCCCGTACTTCATTATTGCCTGTGACATATATTCCGAACAGGTCGGTTCGAAGCGGCAGTTGCTGCCCAAATGAGGGGAAACGATCTGCTGATAGAGACGGATCAGGAATGTGAATAACTTTCGCATTATGAACTCTGAATATTCTTCATCAGGCGTTTGGTGACAATTGAAATATCTCCTTCGATCTGGAG
>PLXB01000177.1 GCA_003151215.1 Ignavibacteriota bacterium | reverse complement strand
TTGCTAATTTCAAAGCACAGAAGACGCGCGTACTCGTTGCCACCGATATTGCAGCAAGAGGGATCGATGTTGACGATCTGGAATATGTTATTAACTACGAAATCCCGAATATTGCCGAAACATATATTCATCGCATCGGCAGAACCGGACGCGCCGGTTCCTCAGGATCGGCATTATCCTTTTGCAGTCCTGAAGAAAAAGAATATCTTCGCGACATCGAGAAATTGATCGGAAAGCATATCCCTGTTGTTCATGGTCACTCCTTTGCAGAATCCGAACGCACTGCACCGAAAAACGGTGTATTCCATCAGCCCAAACCGGAAACCGAGCACGCAAAACCGAAACCGCCGGTGAGCCAAAATAAAAAAACCTGGCATGGCAAACGAAGAAGAAGCTATGGCCGTGCATAAAGTGCTTGTCAGAAATAATCACTTTATCAGACTTATCCATTTTGTCGCGATATACTCTCCTGCTTTCAAGCGGTACGAATAAACTCCGCCCGGAAGAGTGGCAGCATCCAAAGTGATCTCATAGTTTCCTGCAACTTTGCCTTCGTTTACTAATGTCCGGATTTTGTTTGCTTTCTGAAAAAGGCTTTTGGGCGATGGCATATGAAGCGCGGACGGATTGGTCAATGCTTCTCGGATTGCTATTTCTTATCTTTGCAGGCGGAGGCAGGTGGGTGATTAGTAATCGGAGACACGTACAAGGTCCTACCAATAGATAGAGAAGAAGAAGAACACTACCAATTTTTAACTCCTATTTCCCGCCCGGTGATGAACCAATTTGGAGAATATCCTCAATAGGAAGAATCCGAAAACCGTTTGGAATGACATGCTATATTAAATGAAAAAGCGGAGCGAAGATCTATTCTTCACTCCGCTTTTTATTAAAGAGCTAAAATAAATATAGCCTTATTTTCTTTCCTGGGCGTCCTTCGTATTGTCATCGGTTGTAACACGGGTTTTTACCTTGTTATATTCTTTTGACGTTGCTGCCTTTGTATCCTTCCAGGCTCTCTTTACTTTATGTTTGGCTTTGTGGTATGTTCGTTTAACGCCGGTATGGTGTTCATCCGTTTTTTGGTCCGTCGTGCCTCCCCCTGTCTGGCTCATGCCGGTCATGGGTATCAGGGATAACATCATTGCGATCCCCACTATCAAACTGAATTTTCTAAACATAGTCATTTTCTCCTGATTTTTTATTTTTCGTGAAAAATGAACCAACCTCTTGGCTGCGTTCTTACTGGGGATAAAAGAAAATTAATTGAAGGCATAGCTCAACGTAAGTGGAAAGAGCGACTTCACTTCGAGTGTTCCTACTTTCTGCCCTGATGCGTCGTCAATTCTGCCATGCGCGTCTTCGCACCATTTGGCGGTAAAAAATCCGATGCCTGCTGCAAAGACACAATCGGAAACCCAATGGTATCCCTGATAGGCGCGAGCAAAAAATGTGAAAGGCACAGGAACGTAGCAAAGGATCTTCAGCCATAACGGATTGGCATTAAATGCAAGAACAGTAGACATTGCCATTGCTTCGGTTACATGCCCTGAAGGAAAAGCATGATAGGCATCGTTGGTAAGACTAAAATTGAAAAATGAGGATTTTCCAAGACCTGCATACGGCCTTGCTCTGCCCACAGCTACCTTGACAACGGTAACAATAGCTCCGGCGTACAAACATGACTGTCCAATTTCGAAAGCGATCTTTCGCGCTGTCACATCACCGGTAGCAAGAGAATAACCGCCAAATCCGCCAAAAAGAATAAACGGAGTATAGAGTCCGCCATAAAAATCACCGATTTGCTCTATTGCGCCATTACGTGACCCGGAATTATTAGCAGTAGCAGNNCAGCCCGCCATAAAAATCACCGAATTGCGCCATCGCGCCGTTATAGAGAGGTCGTGGCAGATAACTATTCGTACCGGGAATCACGGGAGTAGCAGGAAGTTCGACGGCATAGGCAATTGCAGTCCCTACAGCCATCGATCCGATCACGATGGCATCATTACCATCCCAATGTAATGGCGTCGTGAAGTAATGCCCGGTCTCTCTCCAAAATTGCGAGAAGTTATAGGGTAAGGTCGTATCCTTCTGTTGACCAAAAGCGGACGTACTGAAGATCGAGAATAAAACAATAAAAAGGATTTTATTTTTCATATGACATATGTAGGATTGAAGTAATTGAAGGGGAGTACGAATTAGGGATTTATATAACAAATAAAAGCAAATTACGTGCCATAACTTCTTCAGAATGTATAAGTAAGAGATATTGGATACACCGTAGGGATCGGTGATATTTTTGGATGTGCTGCTGCTGATGACGCCGCTGCGGCTTCATTGGTGGCATGAAGATCGGTCGTCCACTTGCCGATAAAATATCCCAGGCCTGCGCCAAAAAAACAATCGGATATCCAGTGAAATCCCTGGTATGCTCTGGAGAACGGAGTAAAAAATGCCGGCACGTATGCGAGAACTTTCAGCCAGGTGGAATGAGCATTCAGCGATAAAACGGTAGACATCGTAAATGCTTCCGTTGTATGGCCTGATGGAAAAGAATGGTGATCATCATCGAAAAACCCCGAGAAAAAGTGAAACGAGAGTTTTCCTTCGTTGGCATAAGGTCTGGCTCTTCCGACGATCGTCTTCATTGCATAGACGATAGCTCCTGCATACAGGCATGACTGCCCCAGCTCAAATGCGATCTTCCTTGCCTGGTGATCTCCGGTTATCAGCGAGTAACCTCCGTAGCCGGCAAAAAGGATAAAGGGTGTATAAAGCTCTCCGTACATTCTTCCTCCTACTGCTTCCGGGCTATAGTAGAAAGCCCTGTCGATAAATTTTACATNNACCGAGCAAGGCAAATGTTCCCCAATCGAAAGCATCCCATCGGGCAGGCATCGAGAAAAATTCCCCGGTCTCTTTCCCAAATTGCGGGAGATCATATTTTATCTGAGCCAAGGATTCATTGCAGAGCAATATGATAGCCAATGGCAAAAGAAGTTTGTAACGCATGGGTCTTACTTTGCGATAACGAATTGAGGGGATTGCTATTTTCAACGTTTACTTCAGAAAAAAGGTTGTTACCGTTAGTGTATCAAAAGCAAGGTCCGGACAAGGACATCCGGGACTATCAATATTTTTCCGTATTTTTATATCTCAGAGTTTAAACCTATTTTCTTCATAATTTCTCAATGGCACAACAGCAAAATAAATAGAAGCAGCAATCAAAAAGTATAAACGAACTTCGCAAACCCTCATCTCCGGCCAAAAGACCGATGATTCCGGAAAAAGCGCAAGGTCCGCTATCTATCTTTTCGATCTTTATTGCACTGCTTATTTTCTTTAGCGGCGTGCTTGGTGCGGATAAAACCTTTAATGCCGGCGATAATGTGGCAAGCGAAAGCATGGCGCCGTATGTCAAGGCTGCGCAGGCAGCGGGTGAGAATGTGCCGCAATGG
>PLXB01000059.1 GCA_003151215.1 Ignavibacteriota bacterium | reverse complement strand
AAAGTCGCCGATCTGACCGAAGACGAAGTTACGGCGATACGCCAGGTTATTACCAACGAATATAAAGTTGAGGGTGTAGCGCGCAGCGAGCAGCAGCTTGCGATCAAACGTTTGATGGATATTGGGAGCTACCGCGGCTTGCGTCATCGCAAGAGTCTTCCGGTGCGCGGCCAACGAACACGTACTAATTCTCGTACACGTAAAGGTAAGAGAAAGACAGTTGCAGGAAAGAAGAAAGCAGCAGCGAAGAAGTAATTTTATTAGAAGTATAACAGTGGCAAAAACAGCAGCAGCAGGCACGAAGCGTACAAAGAAGAAGATCGTAGCACAAGCGCATGGCATTGCGCATGTTAAGGCGACATTTAATAATATTATGGTAACCCTTTCCGATATGCAGGGCAATACGCTTTCGTGGGCTACTGCAGGGAAAATGGGCTTCAAAGGTTCACGCAAAAATACCCCATTCGCGGGACAGGTATCCGCCGAAGCCGCTGCCAAGGAAGCCTACGATATGGGCTTGCGCAAAGTTGATGTATATATCAAGGGACCGGGTTCTGGCAGGGAAGCTGCCGTCCGTGCTCTTCAGGTTGCAGGTATTGATGTGCTTTCTATCAAAGATATTACCCCAATGCCGCATAACGGATGCCGTCCGCCGAAAAAACGACGCGTCTAATTTTTTTATCAGAGTTGTCTTTTTTAGTCGTAAACTTCACTTAAGCTATCGTGAAGGACGAAGGCAGAAGACAATAGTACTGTGATCAAAGCAGTACACGAATTCAAAAACTCAATCAATTTATTATGGCTCGTTATACTGATCCATCGTGTAAACTTTGCCGGAGAGAAAAGCAGAAGCTTTTTCTAAAAGGCTCGAAATGTTTTTCGGAAAAGTGTCCTGTTGAAAAACGCAACTTTCCTCCCGGACAGCATGGCATGGGGCGCCGTTCCAAGATCTCCGAATACGGTATTCAGCTTCGTGAGAAGCAAAAGGTGCGTCGTACTTACGGTATGCTTGAGACACAATTCCGGAATACTTTTGAGAAAGCTTCTCAAATGCGCGGCATTACCGGCGATAACCTTGTTAAACTCTTAGAGCGCCGTTTCGATAACGTCGTTTACCGTCTGAATATTGCACCCTCGCGTAAAGCAGCACGCCAACTCATTCTTCATGGGCACGTTCAGGTGAACGGAAAATCTGTTAACATTCCTTCATATCTCCTCAATCCGGGTGATGTGATCCAGCTCAGAGAAGCTTCGCGCAAATTGGAAGTTGTCCATGAATCCCTTAAAAAGACACGTGGAGATACGGGAGTACCTTCATGGTTATCTCTGAATAAAGCAGATCTATCCGGCACATTCCTTGCCGTTCCGGAGCGCGCCGATATTCCGCTGAATGCTAACGAGCAGCTTATAGTCGAATTATATTCGAAGTAAACGGACGGCGAAAAATTAAGAAAAAAAAAGATATTAGATAATTATTTATAGAAAAGAAAAAATCGCATGACAACGTTACAAATGCCTGACCGCATCGAGCTTGAAGAATCGTCGAAGACGAAAACATTCGGTCGCTTCATTGCTTCTCCTTTGGAAGAGGGGTATGGAACGACACTTGGAAATTCGATACGCCGTATTCTTCTCTCTTCAATTCCGGGAAGTGCATTCACTAGCTTACGCATCGAAGGCGTTCATCATGAGTTTTCTACTGTCAAAGGAGTTACTGAAGACGTTGCAGAGATCATCTTGAATCTTAAAGGCGTTCGTATCCGCGCCGAACAAAGTACTCCTACGCGGCTTCTTGTCGATATCAAAGGACCAAAAGAATTCAAAGCCGGCGATATTCAGCAGTTCACCAATGAGATCGATATTTTAAATCCCGATCATCACATCCTCACACTTGCTAAAGATGCGCGTTTGCAGATGGATCTGGTTGTCGGCCATGGCAGAGGGTATGTACCGTCAGATGAAAATAAATCTGCTGATGCTCCTTTGGGCACGATTGCAGTGGATTCGATCTTTACACCGATTGTTAATGTACGTTTCAGCGTTGAGCCTACTCGCGTCGGACAAAAGACCGATTATGAAAAATTAATCTTAGAAGTTGAGACCGATGGCTCGTTGAATCCGGAAGAAGCTATCACTCTCGCCGGACGTACGCTTCGCGATCACGTCAATCTCTTTGTTCGTTTTGGCGGACCGGAAGATGAACTTCCTCCGAAGCCGATCGCCGATACAGAGACTGAGCGCATTCGTGCCGTCTTGAATACCCAAGTCGATACACTTCATCTTTCCGTTCGTTCGCAGAATTGTCTGCGGGCAGCGAATATCAAGAATATTGCTGAACTCGTCCGTAAAGATGAGCGAGAACTTTTGACATTCAGAAATTTCGGACGTAAGTCTCTCGATGAACTCGGACGCTTAGTGGAGCAGCTTGGGTTAAACTTCGGAATGGATGTCGATAAATATCTCGAAGGCCAGGAAGCAGTAACAAGCCGCTAACTTAGATCTTACTACACTAGAATCCAATGAGACACGGTAATAAAGGACGGAAATTGGGACGCACTTCGACGCATCTAAAAGCGACGATGAATGCGCTTGCCACTTCACTACTTCAGCATAAGAAGATTCGCACAACGGTTGCAAAGGCAAAAGAGACAAGGCTCTACGTTGAGCCTTTGATCACGACCGCAAAACGTTCTCTT
>PLXB01000252.1 GCA_003151215.1 Ignavibacteriota bacterium | reverse complement strand
TCATCGATCATGACAACTCCGTTCATCGATGCATGCGGATTTTCTGCTAAAATGTGTTCGGGACCGGGAATGTGGTAGATGCAATCAACAGGACAGAATTCAACACAGACATCGCAGCCCGTGCATCCTTCCATGTGCACCACTGCCATAAGTTTTGCCTTCTTCTTCTTTGCAGGAGCGGCAGCAGGTGCATCACCAACAACGGCAACTGCATCGACATCATCGGCAGCAGCAGTGGCTGCGGCGGGTTTCACAGAAGGCGGAGCGGATGCAGCGCCCGGTGCGGCGGCAACAGTTCGATCAGCTCCCTTACGGAGCCATGGTGGTATAGATCCCGGTGTTGCTTCTGACATTCGTGTTTAAATTCAGGCAATAAGTACAGCGTGTTAATAACACAACTCTTATTGCCTTTGTTCGAGGAAATCATGAATTACGATTCGTAATTCGTAATTTCAAATTCGTTATTCTTCTGTGGGCGCTGAGGGATTCGAACCCCCGACCTACTCGGTGTAAACGAGTCGCTCTAAACCAGCTGAGACTAAGCGCCCGGCACGCTTCGCATGAAAGCTAAAAGCGAAAACAAAATGCGGGAATAAAACCCTGCCATCCTATTATTGATTACAAAAATACGAAAGGAAATCATCTGAACCGTGATTTATGGGATTCATGAGATTTTTGGGATTCTTAACGGGTAACAATGAAGCTCTTACTAATGACTTGATCTTTCGTTTTCATTCTTAGGATGTACCAGCCGGAAGCGATGTTTCCGACGTCTAATTTTTCTGTATTCGGACCGGAAGGAATCTGCAATTGAGAAATCGGCAAAGGAAGTTGGCGTCCTAAAGCATCGTAGAGTTCTATGGCAGGATTTTCGGGCAATGAAAAATTTGAGGAAATGCTAACGTTTTGATTCCCAGAAATAGACCAAATTTGAAAGTTTTCTAATTTGTTTTTTATTTGAGGATTTATAGATAGCTTTGCAATTCCTCTTGAACTTACTGCTATTGGTCCTGAGTATGATTTTCCAGAGCAATCATTCGATCGACTGAATTCATACCCAACCGTTACGTAAAACGTATCAACTTGTTCTCCGACTTTGCGCGGAGCAAACATGAAATTCCCACCAGGAATTGAAGGAATTCCACCCGTCATTGGGATATCAAGATAAAAATCTGTTCCAGAATTGTGGGAAAAAGTTACACTGTTTGGAGTGCATTTATTTAAGAACTCTGTAAATAAAACACGTCCTATCATCACTGTGTCTCCCACAGTAACATCCACCTGCATCGACCACGTTTGAGAAAATCCAATGTGGGATTGCACTAAAAGAAAAAAAACTATACTAAATAAAAACAAAAAATGCCCGCGGGTTCTGGGAATATAGTATAATGAAATGTTGCTATTTCTTTTCATTCCACAAATATAACACCCAAAACCGAAATTAATACCACCTATTTAGGGCAAAAAAAACTGCTTAAACCTTAACCGAAAGCATTTGAATCTCAAATCCATCTTCAAACTACTCTATAAAATTCATTTCTCAACATCGTGTTAAGCAATTCTTTGATTCTCGGAATTATAGGCTCGATATCTTCCCACATATTTCCCTTTGTTCCTATAATGATGACGGGAATAGGAAGAGAACCTGCGTACTGTTGATACTCAAGATTCTTGTCTGTGGTAATAAGAACGTCAAAGGAAGTTGCCGCAAGTCGAAGCAATTCTCCATTCTTTACTCCGCGCCAACCTTTTTCCTGAACAGTCTTCACGTCATAAGAAGCCAAATTCCTTTTGACCCGATTATGAACACATTCATCAAGCAGGACGCGCATGGACATATTCATCGACAAGTGTTGAAGCCTCTTCTAATGCTTTCGCTGCCTGAGTTAGAGTAATCGAAGGATAATCCTCAACAAATTGCTCGATGTTCGAGCCACGCTCGAGATATTCCATTAAATAGGAAAAAGGTACTCGCGACCCAGTAAAGACGGGAGTTCCGCTCAGGATTTCAGGATCGGATATAATATAATAAGATTGAGTAATCATAGCAGCTACTAACCCCTGACAAAAAAGATCGGTTCACCTTAGACATTTCGCACTTCCGACTTCGGACTCCGTATTTTATTATAAGATTCGACCAGCACCGGCCTATTGATCGCATCTCCGATGCGGACGAGTTCGCTCATCATCTCTTCGAACATTTCGAAAGTAAGTGCCTGAGCGCCATCGGATAAAGCCCGGAGCGGATCGGGATGAACTTCGACCATGACGCCATCGGCTCCGGCAGCCAAAGCTGCGCGGCTCATTGCTGAGACTACTTCCCGCTTGCCTGTTCCGTGAGATGGATCCACTATAATAGGAAGATGTGATAGCTGTTTGACAACCGGAACAGAGCTAAGATCAAGTGTATAGCGAAGTGAGGATTCAAAAGTTCTGATGCCGCGCTCGCAGAGTATCACCTGATCGTTACCACCGCTTAGAATATATTCTGCAGCAAGCAGCCACTCTTCTATGGTACAAGCCGGACCCCGTTTTAAGAGAACGGGCTTATTGATATTTCCAAGCTGCCTCAGAAGAGGGAAATTCTGCATATTCCGTGCACCGACCTGAATCACATCGGCAAATTCCGCCACGCGCGGAGCATGGGCAGGCTCCATAACTTCGGTGACGATAAAGAGATCGAATTCTTCGCTAACCTTTTTCAGCAGTTCAAGTCCGTCGAAACCTAAACCTTGAAATGAATACGGAGAAGTACGCGGCTTAAATGCGCCGCCGCGCAGAAAACGGACGCCATTCTTTCTAATGAGCTCTGCTGTCCGGCGCAATTGGTCTTCGCTTTCAACGGCGCATGGACCGGCAATAACGACACTCGGTGCATTGCCGCCGATATGGGTCCCATCGCTGAAGGTAATGATCGTATCTTCCGGATGAGAAATGGCGGAAGAAAGCTTGAGCGGAGATGTAACGCGGGCAACTTCCTGCCCTCCCGGAAGCGTTGAAAAAGATGAAATATCCAGCCCGTGACCTGCGCCGATAATGCCGATCACGATTTGTTTATCGCCAACTAATCTTTGGGTGTGTACTCCTTGTGCTGTGAGAATCTTTTCGATCCGTAAAATATCGGATTCCCTGGCGCTCTTCTGCATGATAATGATCATCGGTGCTGTCTTTTTTCAATAATTCTGCAATAAATCGTTGGATATAAACATCTTGGGGATTCCTACCGTGCCGCCGGAATATAAAAAACGCAATCCGCCAAAGCGGACTGCGTTCATTCACTAAATCAAAACAAACGTTATTTCTTCGCAACAAGATCGAGGGCAAGTCTGCGGACTGCATCCTCATCTTTATCGCCAAGTATCTGCATCATCTTCTGATCCATCTGATCGCGAATAATGCGCTCGTAATCGCCGCGCGAAAGCATTGCCGCTTCTTCTTCCATTGCTGCAACAGCCGCTTTGCCTTTTCCGCCTTTGACGGCATCGACCATCTGCTTCAATATTCTATCGGTGCGTTCTTCTTCTTCGGTGAACATCAGAGTCAGAGCAAGAAGACAGAGCATCGAGAACTCAACACCAAGTGCGAAGAGGATCGGCGAAGGCTTTACTGCCGGAATGAATTTCAATCCGCGAATACCGACAACGATAATAAGGAATGCAGCGCCGGCATACGCTAAGCCGGTAACCGTATTCGAATAGAGCTCGACAAAGTGGAATTTCATATACAACGAGATGCCGTTAAAGAATCCGCCTTTGCCATCGAGGTAGCGCTGTCCGCTGTTAATACTATATATTTCGGACTCCACACTTTCGAGATTGATATCTTCGCGCCGTGCAAGAAGACGCTGATTGTTATCGGGATCGTTGCGAAGAATCGACTCTACTTCTTCCTGTGTTGCCGATAGCTGAACCATCAGTCTCTTCTTTACTTCGACGATCGTATGATAAACACGATCCCGGAAGAACGGAACACGAAGAGCAAAACCAAGCAATACGGAAAAACAGAATCCGAAAAAGAAATCGAACGGCAAAAAGCTGACGATCGCATTTAACTGAAATTGTGCTTCTCCGAATTTCACATCGGAGTCCAGCCCGAACGTATGCCATTTTACTTCATCGGCAGCCATACCGACTACCCAGCAAAGAAATAAGTGAACACATACTGCCATCAGAAGGGTCAGGAATATCACGGGAACACCGGATGGTTTTGCCGAACGCCTGATTGCCGGTTTCGGCGCTGAACGCACTGGGCGGGTAACTACTGCTTCTGCCATAGAGAATTATATATTAGATGAACAGGTAAAATACGACACAAACTGACTTAAAAAGAATACTCTTGGGGAGTGTTATGCAAGAAACGCGCCAAAAACTTCCTCTAAATTGAACTTATCCTTACAAATATAGAGATTTTTAGGAGATATTCTAAAAAAATTAGCTTTTTGAAGGTAAAGAGATAATCAGTAAAGACTTTTTATCTGAGGCCTGCCGGGATTCTTCATTATACCACTATACGTTCAATGACACTTATACAAAAAAGCTACATGCCGCAAGAATCAAACCAAGCCCTATCCGATTCATTTCTCAAATTCGTACATATTGTTTCGCGCCTTCGAAAAGAATGCCCCTGGGATAGGGAGCAAACACATGAATCACTTCGCGCTCCACTGCTGGAAGAAACCCATGAAGCCATCGAAGCGATCGATAACGCCGACTATCCCGAATTAAAAAAAGAGCTTGGCGATATACTCCTGCATATTCTTTTCCATGCCGATCTTGCAAGCGAAGAAGGATATTTCTCGCTTGGAGAAGTGATCGAAGGCGAATGCGCTAAACTTATTTACCGGCATCCGCATGTATTCGGAACGACGGAAGTTCGCAATGCCGATGAGGTGGCAAAAAATTGGGAACAGCTTAAACGCAAAGAATCAGGAAGGACAAGCGTGCTTGACGGCGTACCCGCAGCGCTTCCGGCGCTGCAGCGCGCAGGACGCATTCAGGAAAAAGCGGCAAAGGTCGGATTCGATTGGAAAGAGCCTGAAAGCGTGCTCAAAAAAGTACGTGAAGAATTGGATGAGTTTCTCGCTGAATCAGATCTGCGCCGCCGCGAAGAAGAATTCGGCGATCTGCTTTTCTCCCTCGTGAATTTCTCGCGCAATGTAAAGATCGAACCCGAAACGGCACTCCGCAATGCCACCACAAAATTCGAACGAAGATTCCGTGCTGTTGAAAAAACAGTTGAGGCTTCCAATAAAGATTGGAACAAGTACGAACTTGAAGAATTAGATGCGATCTGGAATGATGTGAAGGAGAATGAAGCGCACTAATTCCGGCAGTGCGGCTTTTCAGGTGGGACGTATTCTTATAAGTTAGAAAATACAACAACAGAGAATCGGGACTGACTAAGAGTCTGTCCTACCTGAGAATTTTAGTTTCCCCCTTTTTTTCAACAATCTACTATGGGCACCTTGACAATCCTTTTTTTATTTCGTATATTAATCTTGCAGATGATGAGCACCATGGAAAAAATGTCAGTGTATAAAGTGATTGTGTTATTATCTAAAAGTTTTGTCCTGTAAAAAGGACGAGCACCTATTGTGTGCATAGTGATATGCTTGAATTTAATGGAGTTACAAGGCAACTACCGGGAAAATCCGAGCCTGGATTTTGAGGCGATTTTGCGATAATAACTTCAGATCTTTTTTCCGTCCCACTCTATATCTTCCACTCCGGCAAGTTGATTAGCCCTGCGGGCCAGCACGAAGAAAAGATCGGAAAGGCGGTTAAGGTATTGGATGTCGAAAACACCGAGTTCATCGGTTTGCGAAAGAGTCACGACTTCCCTTTCGGCACGGCGGCAGACTGTTCTTGCAAGATGGAAATATCCGGCAATTACCGTGCCGCCGGGGAGGACAAATTTTTCCAGGGGCGGAAGATGCGCTTCTTCGAAGTCGATAAGCGTTTCTATTTTTTTTACATCGCTCTCTTCAATTCGCGGTATGTTATAGGTTGTCTTGGATTCCAGAGGCGTTGCCAGATCGGCGCCGAGAACAAAGAGTGTTTTTTGAATACCCTGCAGAAGTTCTTTGAAATATTCAGCCCCGTACTGTGCACTGAGAATTCCGATCACGCTGTTGAGTTCATCGACCGTACCATAGGCTTGGATGCGAGCCGAATTCTTTGATACTCTTCCGGCTCCGAAAAGACCTGTCGTTCCGTCATCGCCGGTTTTTGTATAAATCTTCATGAAAAACTTTATTGAGCTTGTAGGATGGATTTCAGATATGCTATCTTTTTCCTGAGGTTTTCAATTTCCTTCGGCGATAATTCTTTCGACGATGGTTTTTGATAGTATACTTCAAGGGAATTCAGTTCGATCAGCATGTCTGTCAGAACGGTCAATGCCGTCCCGATTCTGCCTTTGGCCTCTCCTTTCATGAAGATCTGATCTTCGAGTAATGTCTTATAATCCATAAAACGAAGTTTGGTACATGATAAATCGAAGTTCCGGCTGGTAGCCGAGTCGTCGAACAAGCCCTCTTTCCCGCTTATGGAAAGAGCTACCTTCAATCATAATGACGATCGGCTTGCGTTGCTCTTCCAGCGATCTCATGGCATTAACTGCAGGGGTACTTATTGAAAGCGCCAGAAAGAGAAAAACTTTCGCGACAGTTCGCGAAATAAATACTATAACTATGTGATAAATAGAACGTGACACCTAAACAAACAACAATTGATGATAGGGTTATACTCCTGTTGCCTCAATTGCCGCTTGAAAAACAGTTTCGGGATCAATATTCGTCATGCACTGATGAGTATGAATGGGGCAATCATTGCTTCCATGCGATGTACAAGGTCTGCACCACAATCCTTGAACCTGAATAATTCTCCCTAAGCCAGGTGGAGGGGCAAATCCCAATTCCGGAACCGTTGGACCATAAATAGTGATACTTGGAGTCCGAGTTGCCGTTGCAATATGGATAGGGGCACTATCGTTGGAAATCAGGAGATCGCTAAAGGAAATAATAGAAACAAGCTCTTGCAATGAAGTCTTAGCCATAAGGTTTAATATATTATTATTCAATAAGTTATCGTCGTCATTTGAATTATAAATTTGACTGATTCCTATAAGTATTATACTGTAATCATGGAGTTTTAGGCTCCTTATAAGAGAATTGAATTTATTACTCCCCCACTGTTTAGTCTTCCATACGCTATCGGGTGCAATTGCAATGACCGGATGAGGCAGTGAAGCTACTCCGTGGAGCAAGCTATCAGCAATGGGCTGTAATCTTGGAAGAGCCTCGAGATCAGCATTGGGGAAAATAACTTGAAGCAGACGTATAGCTTTTGCAGTATGTGGTTCAGAGNNAAATATCTGAACCTGGATTGGAGGAGATTTATGATGAAAAATATCCGGTTTTATTTTGATCTTTGCTTTTCCCAGCCGACGAGGAAAACTAAGGCACTGGCAATAAGACCGATATACATCGGTTCGATTCCGAAAATGTAATCAGGCTTTATGGAATTGCCTCTGATAATTCCGGCAAGATAGGCAATAAGGGCAGTGCCGCCGCCGGCGATCATCGTCAGTTTTGCCATGTGTTTTTTGGGTTTGAATTTTGGAAAGTAACTGGCAGTAAGTGGTAATAACAGCATAGGGACGAGCACTGAGGCGAAGGAATACCAGATCAGATAAATTCTTTCCGAAAGCGCAGCGATGATAACCGAAATGATCGCCGTCACAAATAGTCCGATGCGAGTGAAACGCTTCACACTCTGTTCTTCGCTGCCGCCAAAGATCCGCCAAAGGATATCGCGCCCGATGATCGTAGCGCTCATGAAAAAGAATGAATCGACCGTTGAAAGTACGGTTGCCGTCATGCCGGCATAAAATAATCCTTTCATGCCGATCGGAAGTATCGCTTCGGCAAGAGCTGGGTAGGCGAATTTACTTTCCGCAAGATTCGGAAATACTGCCTTTGCATAAAGCCCGGCAACATTCGTCATGAAATCGAAGAACAGCCAGAAAAAAACAGAGACGATCATTCCCCATTTGGCAACGCCCGATGAACGCGCGGCGAAGACTCTGGTATGGACGTTCGGATCGACAAGCGTTGCAAGCGCTGCGATATACCAGACCATTACATACCAAATACTGAAACCCCCGAACGGTGCTTTATGCGAAGCAGGAAGATGCGAACCAAGATATCCGAATCCGCCAAGGGTTGAAAAGCAATATGGGATGATGACAACAAATCCGACGAACATCACGATGAATTGCAAAATATCAGTATGGATCGAAGAACGGAAACCGCCGCTGAAGAGATAAGAAATTGACGTGACGATTGCAATGGCAATTCCTGTCCAGTAGCTTAAGCCGAAGAACCATTGATAAAGCGTTCCCAGCATCATCAGATACGAAGCAGGGCTTGTCATGAAACTTGTTGCAACCGCTCCCAGATATCCGGCGCGCGGACCGTAAACGGCTCGCATTCTATCGGGGATGGAGACATGAACCCGGTCGGAATTAACACGCTTGGCAAGGACAAAAGCGAAGATCAGCGCGGCAAAATAATATGGCACGCCAAATACGATCCATGTGACGATGCCGTTATCATAGACATATTCGCCGACGGCAATGATGCCGCCATACCATGTCGAGACAAGCGTTGCGACGAATGCAGGAAGTGTCAGCGTTCTTCCGGCGAGCAGAAATTCATCCGATGCACTGACTCCTTTTTTTCTTCTGCGAAAGGTAAAGAAACCGATCGCAGCATTAGCAACTATATAAAGAATGATGATGGCAAGATCAACAGGATGCTGATCGGGAAAAGCAAAAGTGGATTTCATCGAATTTTATACGGGACAGATATGAGCAATGCGCCACTTGAAATCTCGACTGAAGCATTCTCATCGGAGATAATATTGCTCAGTCCTTCCTGCTGTCCGAAGATCATTTGTTCGTTGACAATTGGATAAAATAAACCTGAAGTCGTCACTCCATCGGCTTCCGGAAGCGGTGTAAGGGAAATTCGTTCACCAATGGTTGAGCTGAACAAATATCTATTTTTCTTCTCCGTCAGAAAATGGTGTCTGTGAGAGGCATCATAGGCGATAAGCGATTCGAAGCGATCGGTAAAACGAAGCATGACACTGAAATTCGTCAGAAGATGGTCGGTACGCTTGCCATGAATACCGAGAACGATGACATCTCTTGAAAGAGATTCGGACAAAATAAATCGTAATGCTTTTTCGAAATCGTTGGAATACTGCTCGGCCTCTTCGATGATGCGAATGCCCTTTGCTTCGTAAGTTCTTCTTAGTTCATTGGAAATTGAATCCATATCGCCGATGATGAGGTCAAGATGAATATCATAAGCGAAAGCATATTTCGCCGCTCCATCTGTTGCGATAACGTACATCGCATTGTGCAAGAACTGCTCGATAATATCTTTCGCCGGCTCTTCGCCATCAAGCAAAAGCAGAACGTGACTTCCCCTTTCATCCTTCATCCTTCCGCCTTCATCCTTACCCATTACAGTCCGATCTGGATTGTTGCAAAACCATGCCTCGGAGCTGCGACGAAAAAACCTGTGCCGCTTTCTACATAGCTGGTATAAAATTTATTGAAGATATTGCTTATCTGGACTTTCAGTTCGACAAATTCCATTCCGAGAATATCATTTTCGCGATAGGATAGCATTGCATCGGCTACGGCATAGGGATCGTTGCGATAAAAATCGGAATTGATGAGATCGCCATACATCTCACCGACATATCTTCCGGTGAGACTGAATGTTAAACCTTTAATAGGCTGCATGAAAAAACTAATTCCGGCAATGATAGGAGGAAATCCAATCGGTACTTTGCCAACGACGCCCATTGTATCTGCTGAGAATTGTTGTATCTCATTATGACTCCAGGTGAAGTTTCCTTTCAAAGCCGCAATGGAGGAAAATTCTAAAGTACCTTCGAGTTCGATACCGTAATGAAGAACTTTTTCTGCATTAGCCACAATAGATGAACCCCAGGGGTCGGTATTGCCGGTCGGAAGCAACTCATCAGTGATTGGCATATAATATCCCGTTACTCCGCCGGAGAACAAGATGTCATCGCCGATCAGATATTTTGCAAGCCTGGCGCCAAACTCAATATCGAGCAAACGTTCCGGTTTGATCTTAGGGTTGCTAAAATTGAACGAGCCATCCGGATTACGATTGAAATTCGGAACGGTAAAAAAATCGGCATTATAATAATCGGCAAGTCGAGGTTCGCGTGACGTTTGGCTGATACTTGCAAAGCCTGAGAAAAAATCGTTGAAATTAATATTCATTCCGATTCTGGGATTCACGAAGAATAAAGGGATCGTAAATGAGTAACTCGTCCAACCGGTTTGCGAAACCCCCAACGTCGCAGCTTGAGAAGAATCGAGATAGAACGGTTTCTGATCGAAAAATCTGTATTCCTGGCTCAGAAGTTGGATACTTGCAGAAGCGATAACTTCTTTACTGAGATCATACCGCTCCGAAATGTAACCGGAAAAAATATCTTTACCGCCTTTGTAATCATTATAATGATAGTCGCCTGGAAGATCAACCGGCATTTCTGCTGCAGAAAGCAATTGCCCCCAATGATTCGAACGATCGATCCGAAACTCGCCGCCAATGGTAAGCAGACCGCTATCATGACGGTACTCAATTCTCGGCAGCCATCCGAATTGATTACTGCCTACAAATCCTCGAGTTAGTTCATTACCAAGTGATTTAGTGGTATCGGCGATCGGAGTAAAATTATAACGCAATCCATAAGGAGCAGTCAGTCCATAAAATACGGCATTTGGAATTCCGGAACTTGGATAGACCCATGTTCCGTCATAATCAAAAAAACCATCGCTTTGAATAAAGAAAAGTGTGTTATAGAATGTCGTCTGTTTATCAATATCCCAGGACGTGATCGCTTCATAATGTGGTTGCGAAAATTCTTCATGTTCCGGCGGACGTCGTTCATATGTGAATGTTTCGGACCAATTAATTCTCCTGGCAATGGGATCGGTAAAATTAGATCTGTCATTATCATTGCCGGGATAAATGCCATAGTAATATAAGCCGTCTTTAATCGGCCCCCCATAGAGATTGATCTGCAAAGTAAAATTGGAATCGAGGCGCGCAAGAGAAACCCGGTAAGATTTCAGATCGATAGATGATGCATCTCTGTATCCATCTGTCTTCAATTGTGAGAGTCGGGCATTGACGATGTATTTATCATCGATGAGTCCGGAATTCAGCGTCATACCGAGCTTTGATGTGTTATAATCTCCGTATCCACCGGAAACGACAAATTCTCTTTTCCCTGAAAGCCCTGTTTCAACGTTGATCGAGCCGCCAATAGCAGGCGGTCCGTAAAATGCTGATCCTGCGCCCCGCTCGATTTGAATCTCCGATGCATTTCCCGATAGATCGGGCATATCGATCCAATAGACGCTATGATCTTCGGGATCATTTTGCGGCACACCATTAACAAGAACGGATTGCNNCCGATGGAGTTTGAGCAAGAATACTTGGGACATCTTTGAATTCCGCTTCACGCAGTATATCCTCATGTCCGAGTTTAGTAAACGGCACCGGCGTGATTCTTTCTTCAGCCGGAAATCCGGTGACGATGATCTCGGGACCTTTAATTTTTTTCAGCGAATCAGCTTGCTCTTTCTGAGCAAAAGCTGTAACAGAAATAAGCGAAATAAAAGCAGCAGTAATACATCGCATGATCGTGTTCCAAAAAGAAAAAACCGCTTCGTACGCCCGAACCAATGGCGAAGAAACGGTAGCAGATCACCGAACCGATGAACATGTTGCCGGTCGTTTGCCTCCGCCGGTATGATCCGGATCAGGTCTTAAAGGGTATGTTCTCAGTCATGCAGATGTGCAGACACCCCTAACGAAGCATTGCAAAGATACGAAAAAAAATGTCTTAACCGGGACGTACAGAGAATTCCAGATCTACTGATTCTTTTCGCCTGCTACCTTTGCTCCCTCGACTATTTCATTGCTCGGATGTACGATGACGAGTTCATCGGGACTAAGTCCGCTGAGAACTTCTGCTTCCGAATCGTTCATATGTCCGATGCTTATTTTTTGTTCATGAGATTTTCCATCGCGGACGATCCAGACCGACCAATCTTTCCCATTACGAAAAAGCGCACTGATCGGAGCCTTCATAATATTTGCGCCTGTCCAGAGAACCATTGTTGCATCGACACGATATGTGGAGCCGAGTTCCGGAACGCGATCTTGCAAAGCAGCGATCACATTAACCCTTTTTTCTTCGATTCCGAGCGGTGAGATCTTAATGTAAGCATCAGGTTCTATAAGACGAATCTTCGCATGAAGACTGCCGTCAACTCCAGGAACCGTGACAAGCACGGAATCGCCGATATGAACTCTGGGGGCATCGCTCGATAGCAGATCGATCACTACTTCCTGCCGGCTGGTATCGCCGACTTCGAAGAGCTGGGTACTTGCCGCAACTTCTCTTGAATTTTTTTCATGAACTTCAAGAAGCACTCCATCAACAGGCGATATAAGTGGAATCTGCGTGCCGCTCGATTTATTTGACATCGAAGCGTTGATCGCCTCTGCATCATGATGCAAAGAGCGAAGCCGCGCTTCTGCCGCTTGCACATCCTGCTTTGCCTGTGCATAAGCATCGGAATCCCGTTCTAATTGCGCACGAGTTGCGGCATTCGCAGCCACGAGTGCAAGCGTTCGTTCATTATCTATTCTTGCCTGTTCAAGTGTGATCTTCGCCTGACTAACATGATTCCCTGCTTCGGATTCGAGCGCTTTGGCCGCATTGAGCCTTGCCTGAAGTTCGTCCAATTGCCGGGGATCAATAATAGGCGGAAGAATATATGCAATAACATCGCCGGAATGAAGACGCGCACCGACTTCAAATTGGGTTCGAGTTACTATCCCGGAAATCGGAGCCGAGATCAAATAGGTATCATGATAGCGCGTCGTTCCTTCGGCAGTCAGAGTTTCAATAAGATTGCCCTTTGTTACACGCATGGTAATCACCGACACTGCTTTTGGTTTTAATGCGAGGATCAGCAGAACGATCACAATGAGAATTGTGGCCGTCCAGAGTATATATTTTGAATAGCGCTTCATAATTTTTTATTCGCGTGTCTTTAATACTTCAATAATATCGAGATGATACACCCTTCGAATAATGAAAATGTTAGAAATCACAGCCGATAGAAGCACAACGATCGCTGAATAACCGAGGGATTGCGTCGTAAATTCGAATGGCATCCGAAAGATCTCGGTGCTATAACTTCCGGTGATCAGCATATTGACAAAATATCCGAGACCAAAGCCTATCGGAATTCCCAGCAGGACGATTGACGCTTGCTGACCGATCAGTATCATCGCCACTTCGCGTTTCGTAAATCCCAAAACCCGTAAGCTTGCTAATTCCCTTCCGCGCTCACTAAGTGTAATACGTCCGCTATTATAGATCACTCCGAATGCAAGTACACTTGCAAACAAAATAAAAACAAAATTAATAGAGAGCATGCTATCGGCAATAGTTTTCTGATAATCACCGATCATTCCCGTCCTAAGTGTAACACCGGTTACAAAAGACATATTCTCCAGTGAATGCTGGATTCGTGCCGCATATTCTGGATCGATGGCAAGCAATGCTTCGGAATAATCCCGGTCTTCCCCTGTGATTTGACCTGCATTCGCAATATCCATATATGCGCTTATACCGAGCATCTCATTGATAGTATCCTCGACAACAAGATAACTGACTCGCTGCCTGCCCTCAAGAACTTCGACCCTCACCGTATCACCTACGGTTGCGCCTAATTCATGAGCGAGAAATGATGTAAGTGATAGCCCGTGAATCGGCAATGGATGAATAACTCTTTTCTCATCGACAAGCTGCCGAAGAATCCCTCTGCTTTCTAATGACTGAATCGCTACTCTTTTTGTTCGCGCACCAAATGAAAGATCTACCGGAATAGTCCGCGCACCTTCCACGTGCATCACTCCCTGCATTCTTGAAAGATCGTAACGAACATCTTCCGGCCGAGGTACGCGAAAACCAACAGCAAGGTCTTCGTGGCGTGAAGTATAAAATTCGATAGAGATCACATCGTGAATTGCATCGATCAACTCACTTCCGGCGATCAAGAGCGATACTGCAAAAGCAATTGTCACCATCGAAAGCAACGCCTTAACCGGTCTTCGTTCAAAATCGCGAAGAACCATCCTTCCGCTGGTAGAAAGTATTTTGTGAATACCGAGACGTTCGAAGATCCCGGGTTTGAAAACTGCCGGCGCTTCCGGACGCATCGCTTCTGCCGGAGGAAGTTTTACTGCTGCGCGTACCGAATTGAATGCTCCCAGACATGAGGCAAATGTCGTTACAGCAAATGAAAAAAAGAATGTAGAAATGGCAAGATGAAATTCGAGAATCGGGAAATGATAGAATTGAATGAGAAGAGCAAGGGCGCCGGAGCCAGCCCAAAGTCCTAAAATAATGCCAAGGAACGCCCCGGTCAGAACAGTGGCCATTGCAAATTCCAGATAATGCAATGCAACGCGTGCATTCGAATATCCGAAAGCCTTCAGAACGGNNTTGCTATCAACCGGCTCAAAATAATATGGATCAGAAAAGCTGCAACTGCCAGAAATAGGAGAGGCAGTCTATCACTCATGGATTTATACTGGTCAATCTTCGCCTGAAGGAATTGATACGATATTTGCAGTGTCCGATCATAAGCGCCAATACTACCGTAGGGTTTCAGTAAAATATCGAGCGCACTCATCACCTCCGCCTTATTTGCTTTCGGACTGAGACGAAGCGAAACATCATTAAATGAGCCAGTTATATCGAAGGCATGTTCAAGCGCTTTCCGGGATACCCAGAATACACCATAATGTTTATCATCCGGGAAAATTGATGTGCCGCCCTTTACTTCATAGACAAATTCCGGCGATAAGCCGCTGCCAACGATGCGAAACATCTGCAATCTTCCGTTTAATACTGCGCTTATCGAATCCCCAATATGCAGCTTATTCGCCTTCATGAATACTTCACTTGCAACTGCTTCGTCATCATGCGAGGAATCGATGAATCGTCCTTCCCGCAGGAAGACTCCGTTCAATTTGGGCTTCCCGTAAAATGGAAGAGAGACAAAGTGTCCGGTTGCCGCTTCGCCAAGACCGGGAACACTCAAAGTGACATCAAATACCAGCCGGGATGAAACTGCGCTCACACCTGGAATTGCAATGATCCTATCCGAGATATATTCAGGCGCCTCTTTAAGCGAGGCGAAAACGTCGGCAAAATTGTACTGCTCATAGTATTGATCCCGCTCAAAGATCAGGCTTTCAAACATACTTCGCATAAGTACGAATACAGCAATTCCACAAGCGACTACAGCGGCAACTGCAAGTACCTGACCGCGCAAATGCAGAAGATCACGAGTTAACTTATGATGAAGGGCCTGCATAATCTTACCACTGAAGTTCAGATGGAGGTTTTCGAACCGTATTCACTATAATTTCAGTGATTCCGCCGCTTGACATATGAATCACGCGGTCTGCCATCTCGGCAATAGCAGCATTATGCGTGATGATGACTGTCGTCGTTTTGAGTTCTTGATGGATTCGATCGAGCGCTTCCAAAACGGTTTTACCGGTCATAAAATCAAGAGCTCCGGTTGGTTCGTCGCAGAGCAAAATCTCCGGACGTTTTGCAATTGCGCGCGCAATAGCAATGCGCTGCTGCTCACCGCCCGATAACTGTGCAGGAAAGTGATGCAGCCGCTCACCTAAGCCGACACGTTTAAGAGCTTCGTCAGCAGGCATCGGTTTCTCCGCAATATCCGTGACAAGCTGCACATTTTCGAGCGCAGTAAGGCTTGGTATCAGGTTATAAAATTGGAAGACAAAACCAATATGTTCCCGACGAAACATTGTTAATGTTTTGTCTTCGGCAACGGTAAGAGCAAGATCGCCATACGTAACCGTTCCGGAAGTAGCGGTATCGAGGCCGCCGATAATATTGAGTAATGTAGATTTTCCGCTTCCGCTTGCCCCGAGGATAACGACAAGTTCGCCGGCATGAAGATCGAAGGTTACATCCTGCAGGGCGTTCACAAGAACTTCGCCCATTCGGTAGGTCT
>PLXB01000032.1 GCA_003151215.1 Ignavibacteriota bacterium | reverse complement strand
TCAAGAACGATAATTTCGTCGGCATTTTTTACCGTCGATATACGATGACTGATGATTATACTTGTGCGGCCGGCCATAATACTGCGAAGATTAGAAAGTATTTTTTCTTCAGTTGCTGTATCAACTGCCGACATAGAATCGTCTAAGATAAGAATATTCGGATCGCGGGCGATAGCGCGAGAAAGCGCCGTTCGCTGCTTCTGTCCGCCTGATAGCGTCAAGCCTCTTTCACCGACGATCGTTTCTAATCGGTGCGGAAATGAAGATATATCGGCGTAAATCTCTGCCGACTGTGCGGCGCTTGCAACCCACGTTTCTGTAGCGTCCTCTAAACCGAAAGCAATATTTTCATGAATCGTCTCAGAGAAAAGAAACGATTCCTGAGGCACCATACCGATATTCTTTCTTAATACGGAGAGTGGTATTTTCTTTATATCGTGTCCGTCAATGAGTATTGTGCCTTCAGTCGTATCATAAAGTCGTGGGATCAAGTCAACGAAAGACGTTTTCCCGGAACCTGTTCTTCCGATGATTGCTAATGTTTTTCCGGCGGGAATCCGAAGATTGATATGTCGCAGAACATACGGCAATTCGTCGCGATAACGAAACGAGACATTTTGAAACTCAATATCGCCTTTGATAACAGCAATGGTTTGATCGGCATCAAGACTGTCATCGATATCCGGTTTTGTATCGAAAATAACTTGCAGGCGAGCCATCGAAGCGGCTCCGCGTTGAACGAGATTCGTTACCCAGCCAAGGGCAATGAATGGCCATGTAAGCATTCCGAGATAGATCAAGAACTCCGTCATTTCGCCGAGTTGCAACGTCTTTCCGATGATCATAGGTGCGCTGACCAAAAGCAAAATAACTACAGACATGCCGACAAAACCAAAGATCACCGGCATCATCAGTCCTTGTACTTTCGCAAGGCGCATATTTTTCTTATAATATTCATCGCTCATCACGTCGAAACGGTTTCGTTCGTAATCTTCGCGAACGTATGCTTTGATGATGCGCATTCCAGAAATAGATTCGGTTGCGCGAGCAGTCAGATTTGCATAATGTTCCTGAACGGCATCGAAGAGAGGATGAATACGCTTGCCGACGAGATAGACTCCGATAGACATCAGTGGAAGGGGAGCGATAACAGCAATCGTCAATACCGGCGATATTGATAGCATAAAGACGACTGAAAAGATAAATGTTGTCACGGTATCAGCAGAATACATTATCGCCGGACCTACCATATTTCTGACAGCATTAATATCGTTCGTTGCATACGCCATTATCTCCCCTTGTGGAGTATTCTGGAAGAATCTCATCGAAAGCGTCTGAATATGAGCGAGGAAATCATTACGCAGATCGTATTCGATCTTGCGGCTGGCAACGATAATAGTCTGTCTCACGAGATAAAACAAATAACCGGCAATGGCCGATAATACGATAATAAAAAGAGAATCTTGTAATAAAGAGGACGAAGTTGCAGTGCCTTTTTGCAACATATTGATAGCATGACCTACATATAACGGCATAACTGCCGTTGCAAGGCTTGATAATGTGGTTAGTGTCCAGCCCAGAATGTATTTGTTCCTGTATCGTTTGAAATACGGCAGAAGGTATCGAAGAGATTTCATATCCGTAAAACATGAATAAGTGAAAAAACATTTTCCTGTTTATATGCGCATGGCATGTCTCTGTAAATTATTTTAATGAACCCAAAAACCTCTAATTATAGTTTACGTACAGGGTTATTATTACTTAAAAAATTTGCATCAACCGTGAAGAAAGCTTTATTTCTGTTCTTCGTTTTGTTTGCTGTTTTTCTCATGTCCGGTTTTGCCAGAGCACAGGCTCCCGGGGGGCAGGATTCTATCGGGATCGGTATTCCGGATCTGCGACCGAGACGCGATGCCTATATCATTGCCCCTTTTCCCTCGCCTGCTCGTCACGGGCAAGCGATGAAGATCCAGTTCTACACTCACTTTACACAGGAGGTTTCTTTACGAATTGTAGATCTTTTGGATAAAACAGTTATAGAATTACAGCCTCCACAAATGCTTGCAAACGGTACGTATTCCTATGATTTTCAGACAAATCTCGTTGCAACAGGCACCTATTTTATTCGTCTTACAACCTTTAGTTCTACAGGAGTACAGAATCTTGTTCAGGATACCCGGTTCATTGTCCTCCATTAATACCCTTAGCTAACTATGGAAAAGAAAAACCATACTTCATTCATAGTTTTCTTTCTACTCCTTGCTCTTGATGCTTTTATATTGCCTAATGATCTGAAGGCACAGTCAGATAATCGCGGCATGGATTTTTGGGTTTGCTTCCCGCAAAATGCAAGGAGTGAGTTTAATGCAGGTCTGAATTTCAAGCTTTATATCACGGGCGACATCGTGACGAACGGAACGGTCATAATACCTGGCAATACGCCAATTCCATTTACAATAAATCCAGGCGAGATTATCGGAATCGATATTGATACCCTCGTACAAGTTATGGGCAGTGAGGAGATAAAGAATCTTGGAGTACATGTCCATTCAGATCAACCGATAGCAGTTTTCGGATTATCCAATAGAAAAGCAAGTACCGATACCTATGTTGCATTTCCCACAAATGTACTCGGCGCATCTTATCGCGCGATGTGCTATGCACCTCTTCCCGGCA
>PLXB01000226.1 GCA_003151215.1 Ignavibacteriota bacterium | reverse complement strand
CCGAGATCGATCACCCAGTCGGCACACTTGACAACTTCGAGATTGTGTTCGATCACAATAACAGAATTCCCTGCTTCGACAAGTGCATTTAATGCTTTCAGCAACTTTGCGATATCATCGAAATGCAACCCTGTTGTCGGCTCATCAAAAATAAAAAGAGTATTGTCTTTCATACTCTCTGAAAGGTGCGCTGCAAGCTTGATTCGCTGTGCCTCTCCGCCGCTCAAGGTATTAGCCGGTTGACCGAGTTTCATATACCCAAGTCCGACATCCTCAAGCTTTTGTAATCGTGAAGCGACACGTGGATATTTCGAAAAAAAAGCAAGCCCCTCGCTGACTGTCATATTCAATACATCCACAATATTTTTTCCGTCGATTATTGCATCGAGCACTTCCGCTTTATAGCGCGTGNNATCGGCAAGGAATTGCATCTCTACTTTGACATACCCCTCACCTTGACATGTTTCACACCTTCCCCCAGGGACGTTGAAGGAAAAATATCCCGGAGACCACTCACGCTGCTTTGCAAATGTTGTTTTCGAAAAAGCATCACGGATATAATCGAAAGCATTAACATATGTTGCCGGATTCGAACGCGGAGTCCTGCCGATCGGAGTTTGATCTATCATCTCTATGGCATCGATATACTCTGCGCCGTCCATCTCGTTATGTGCACCAATATCATTGACGGGTTCACCTTTTAGTTTGCGTAATCCGGAACAGAGAATATTATGAACGAGCGTTGATTTTCCCGACCCTGAGACTCCCGTCACCGCAACAAAAACACCGATAGGAAATGTGACATCAATTCCTTTAAGATTATTCTCTGCTGCTCCTTTTATTCGAATTGATAATTTCGGATTTATACGTCTACGCTTTTTGGGCAAAGGAATCTCTATTTTGCCGTTCAAATATTGCGCTGTAAGCGAACGGGTAGATTTCGATTTAAGCAGATGATCTGTAGATCCTTCAAAGACAATCTCTCCGCCAAGTTCACCTGCCTTCGGACCGAAATCAACGAGATGATCAGCAGCGCGAATAATTTCTTCATCATGTTCGACAACAATAACCGTATTGCCAAGATCACGCACTCGACGCAGAATCCCAAGCAATCTTTCAGTATCTTTTTGATGCAAACCAATACTCGGCTCATCGAGGACATAGAGTGTGCCGGTAAGTGCACCGCCAAGTGAACTTGCAAGTTGTATGCGCTGCGACTCTCCTCCCGAAAGGGTATTCGATAAACGCTCCAGCGTTATATATCCCAATCCTACATCATCAAGATAACGAAGACGTTTTTGTATCTCAAGAATGATCCGGTCTGCAATGAATTTCTGATAATCGGTGAGTTCAAGAGTATCGAAATGCTCACGTGCATGTTTGATCGTTTTCTTTACAACTTCGTAGATCGTCAGTCCTGCAACTTTTACATTAAGGGCTGCCGGACGCAAACGGGACCCGTGACATTTCGAACAGGTCGTATATCCACGATAACGGGAGAGAATTACGCGATAATGCAGTTTATAGGTATGGGTTTCAAGTTCGCGGAAAAAGCCTTTTAGGCCATCGAACTCTTTGCCATAGCCTTCCCATATTGTCTGCTTCTCATCATCAGTGAGCATAAGATATGGAGTATCCAACCGTATGCCGGCTTTTTTTGCCACCAAGGCAAGATCGCGGGAATATGATGAAAATTTCGGTCCTGTCCAGCAAGTAATCGCACCTTGATTGAGTGATTTTGATTTGTCCGGGATCACAAGATTTAGATCAATCCCAACCGAACGACCGAATCCTTCGCATTCAGGACATGCCCCGTATGGACTATTAAATGCAAAAAGTCGTGGTTCCGGTTCTTCATAAGGGATTCCGTCCAGTGCACATTCGAATCGATCACTGAACGGTTTCTCAGTTGTTGTGCCGTCTCCATTCAATTTAGCGAGTATAACTTTTCCCGCTCCCTCACGAAAGGCTGTTTCGAGGGAATCAACTAAGCGAGAGCGAAATGCTTCGTCGTCGAATTTCCAGATGAGGCGGTCAACAAGAATGCGCACCTCTTTCGGTGTGATCTTCTTTGGTGATTCCTCTGAGAGTTCAAAAACATTTTCGCGTTCCGAAAGAACGATACGGAAAAAACCTTGTCCACGGAGATTTTTCCATTCGTCTTCTAACGAATGCTTCTCATGACGGTGCATCGGGAAGAGCACATAAAATTTATCGCCATCTTTATAACTTTCGCTCAATGCCTCCACAATTGATAGGGGTGTATCCTTGCGAACGATAGTGCCGCATTTCACGCAATATGTAATTCCGATACGTGCATAGAGTACACGGAGATAATCATAAATTTCTGTTTGTGTGCCTACAGTCGAGCGCGGATTACGGATAAGCGTCTTCTGTTCGATTGCTACAGCCGGGCTGATTCCGATCAGTGCGTCAACATCAGGTTTCTGCATCCTTTCCAAAAACTGTCGTGCATAAACAGAAAGGCTTTCGACATATCTCCGCTGTCCTTCAGCATAAAGTGTATCAAATGCAAGTGAGGATTTACCTGAACCGCTGACTCCGGTAAATACGATCAACTTATTTCGGGGAAGTTCGAGCGAAATATTTTTGAGATTATGCACCCGTGCACCCAGGATCGAAATCGGGCGTTTAGCTGATGGCAGAGCAGATGGTGAATCTTTTGGCAATTGATAATTGAGTCTATGGCTGCATGATATCATCACGCTGAAATCCGCCTTCAATACCGTTCGTAAATCGCTCGATATGCTGGCGTATCTCTGCAAGATCAAAAAAATGCTTGCCCGTAGCATTACGAAGCTCTCGGGAGACTGTATCCTGCGTAGAAGCAACAATGACCCGCTTGCCGTAGCTGCGAAGTAATTCGACAGCACGTTCGAAATCGCCGTCACCTGTTACGAGAACGGCAGTATCATATTGGGCGATCGTCGTAAAAAGATCGATCGCCATCTCAAGATCCAGATTCGCTTTGCGTGTCAACTCGCCGGATACTTCATCGCGGAAGTACTTAATACTTTTGACGCGGACGGTAAATCCTGCATGATTCAAATATCCGTAAAATCTTTGCTCACGAGGATCAGGTGGCATCTTTTGCGAGGCATACCAAAATGCATCACCTATCGTAGCGCCTTGAGTGAAATAATCAAGAAGCTTTCGCGGATCAAAAAACCAGCCAAGCGAACGTTGAGCATAGTATGCATTTTCACCATCTACGAAAACTGATGTCCTGTTTGTCGGATGTTGAAAAAGAGGATGAATGGTAGTATCCATCATTGAATTTTTATCAATTGTGATATTTTGAACGTGAGATCAATAGTGACCTCACGAATATGAATTTTTTATATTAGCCTTAAACCCGTTTCCACATCAAACAAATGCACTTCGGGTAGTAACAATCTAAAAACGATCTCATCACCAATATTAAATAATTCGGATTGCTGCACTCTTTGAGTGCTTGCAGTCATTCTGCTATCTATGCTTAAAGCCGTTTCCATATAATAATTAGTCATACTTCCAAGCCTTTCTATCAAGGTGAGCAGCCCCTTAATATCAGATTGCCTCTGAGCATCCTTTGCAACGGAAAAGAGCTCGGGTCTGATTCCCATAAGCACCTCTTTTTTGCTTACGGATTGTATAGACGGGAGTTCCAATTGAAACTGACCGACTTTGAAAATTGTCTTTCCATTTTCTTTCACAAGTTCGCCCCGAATAAGATTCATAACAGGAGAACCTAAAAATCGTCCGACAAAGGTTGAATTCGGTTTCATATAAATTTCTTGCGGAGTGCCAAATTGCTCAATCAGTCCCTTGTTCAAAACAACGATCTTATCTCCCATTGTCATTGCTTCAGTTTGGTCATGGGTAACATAGACCATTGTTGTGCCAAGATGACGCTGCAAACTTTTCAGCTCAGCTCTCATTTCCGTTCGCAGAGCAGCATCAAGATTCGAAAGAGGCTCATCGAATAAAAATATTTGCGGGTTCCGGACTATCGCTCTTCCCACAGCCACGCGTTGTCGTTCACCGCCTGATAATTCCTTCGGCTTTCGTTCCAACAGATGAGATATCGAAAGGAGCTCCGCCGTTTTTTTGACTTCACGTTTTATGACATCTTTTTTTTCTTTTCTGATCGACAACGGAAAACCAATATTTTCGAAAACAGTGAGATGAGGATAGAGTGCATAATTCTGAAAGACCATCGCAACATCCCTATCTTTAGGAGGCAGATCGTTTACACGTTTACCGGCAATAAAGATATCTCCTCCTGTTGCTTCTTCCAACCCCGCAATTATTCGCAACGTCGTTGATTTTCCACAGCCTGATGGTCCAACGAGTACAATGAATTCGCCCTGTTCGGCAGCAAACGATATGCCTTTTACGGCATCGTTCTGATGCCCATACCGCTTCTCGACCGAACGAAGTTCTATACTTGCCATTAGACTTTTGCCAATTTGATCCTAAACGTCGTTCCTTTCCCCGGAGCAGATTCTTTCACGAAAAGTTTTCCGTGATGGTACTCTTCTATAATACGTTTGGCAAGCGAAAGCCCTAATCCCCAGCCCCGCGTTTTTGTACTATAGCCGGGACGAAAAACATCTTTTTTCTGCCTGCCTTCAAGTCCCTTGCCTGAATCGGTTACATCAATGATCACTGATTCCGTTTTCTCATTATACTGCAAAGAGACTACAATGCTTCCTGTCTGTGTATCGATAGCTTCAGTTGCATTCTTAATAAGATTCTCCATTACCCATTCGAAAAGCTCGCGGTTCACCGGAATGATGATCTCATCATGCGAGGTTTCAAGTGACAATTTAATGTTATTACCAAGCCGGGGCATACGGTCTTCGAGATAACCCATGACTCCCGAGATGATCGTGACAATATTCTGCTCTTTGAGATCAGGTATTGAGCCGATCTTTGAGAAGCGGACAGCGATTCGGTTAAGCCGCTCAATATCTTTTTCAATTTCACCGGCGATCAAATCGACTTCCCTTGGATCAGCGGAGTTAAGCCGCAGCATCTCTGCCCACCCTAGTAAACTCGAGAGCGGCGTGCCAAGTTGATGCGCAGTCTCCTTCGACATACCAACCCAAATATTCGACTGTTCGCTTCGTTTCAAATACGCAAAGCTCAAATATCCGATGACGACTACCACCAATCCAAGCATCAATTGAATGACCGGCAACTCTTCAATCTTCGAAAGTATAATACTATCGCCGTAATGAATGTAATTCGTGACAGATTCTTTTCTTGTTACCGGATCGATATATGTAATGCGAATTGGTTTATAGACCTTATCCATTCTACGGATCTCTTCTTTCAGAAAAGATTTTTGCTCGTCAATGCTCAGTGTTGAATCGATGGGAAAATTGACAAGGTTAAGCTTTTTATAAGACGCTAATGCGAAATCAGGTTCATCATCCCGATCTGTGACGACCATCGGCACTCCAGAGTTCCGAACATATTCGACGATCAATAAATAGAGCGAGGCATCGAAATCGTCAGTATTTTTCAAATATCTGAACGCATCTCCGAAAAGCTGGGCAATGCGTTGCTCACGTTCTTTGAGCTTGTCAACAAGTCGGTGAGCGTAAAGCAAAGTGCCGATCACAATAAGGACGGAAGCAATAAGCAAGCCGAGCTTGATATTTGCCGAAGGCGGTAAGCGGGTAGTGGTTTTGGAGCGGATAGAATCCATCGTTGCAATATAACCGCCAAGCGCTCGAGGAGGTTGCCTTTAGATCATCACCGATCTTATTTTTTCTTTTTTCCCTTTTTTGTCGTTTTCACTTTGGATTTTGGTTTTGGAGCTGGCTTCTTCTTCGCAGCTTTCGCAACTTTCTTAGGCATGGGCTTGCTGCTTCTTTTCACGGCTACTATTTTTTTTACAGAGACAGCTTTCTTTGTTTTGCCATTAGCTGTTTTTTTACCGTTTGGTTTATCACCAAGTTTACGTTATTCTTTTTCCATTTCTGCAAGATCTTTCTTGGAAAGTTTTTTTCTTCCTCCAAAAAGCTCCATCTCCTCTCTTGCGTCACGCTCTTCGGGCGTTTCGCTCTTAAGCGAAGCAAGTATCTCTAATTCTTCCGGTGTCGGTGGAACCGGCAACCTCTTTTGAATTGTGCGAGGAACGAGTGGTTCGGCAACGATCCTTGTTATGGTTGAAAGAATTTTCCCGCCTGGAAGCGCGTTATGCGGATCGATAATTATATCAATAAACCTCTTGCGGGGAATCGGTTTTAATATTTGGGTGCCTTTTTTATTGAATTCCAGTGTGAATTGATCCTCCGAGCCGTCACTCTTAATAAAGGTCACCAAGTATGTGCCAAAAGGAAGGTGTGGCACTTTAAGTACAGATTTTGCCGTACCAAAACTTGGCATCATCATCCGCGTAGCCGTCATGCCAAGAACACGAAAGACAAGCGTACCCGGTTCGAGTTTATAACGCACAGCAATCTCATAGCGGAAGCTGGAAAATTCCTTCGCTGTTTCAAAGCTGAAGGTCGTATATTCCATTCCAGATATTTCGTCGAATGCTTTGTTGATCACACAACGATACTCAACTTCTTTGACTGGTGGCAGCGGCTCCATAATTTAATTTAAATTGTAATATTAAGAATTAAAAATTGTGGAAATTTTTAATTGTTGGAGAAGTAGGCCGCAATATTTTTCTGCGGAATTCGTTCCTGAATGCCGGTATCCATCCTTTTTAAAGTGATCTCCCCGGCAGCAAGTTCATCACTCCCCAGTATTATAACAAATCGGGTTCCCGATTTATCGGCTTCGCGCATTTGAGCCTTCAAAGAACGGTCCAAAAGATCATATAATACGGAAAATCCTGCATTTCTTAGTTCTGAACTGATAGATATTCCCACTTCTCTCCCCGATTTATCTGGAATAACAATATAAACATCCGTCTGTTTACCTAGAGCTTCTCCTTTCCGAAGCTTTGAAAGGACAAATACCAACCGTTCGACTCCGGCGGCAAAGCCGACTGCCGGAGTAGGTGGTCCACCAAGTTTTTCAATGAGTGTATCGTACCTGCCTCCGCCACAAAGTGCATCTTGGGAGCCAAGATCGTTGGAAGTTAGTTCAAAGACTGTTCTGCTGTAATAGTCAAGTCCACGCACTAAATGCGGATCGATCGAATAAGAAATTTTTGCCGATCGCAAAAGGGATTGAAGCTCATGAAAATGTTCCCTATCGGCAGCATCGAGATAATCGGTAATCTCAGGGGCACTGACAGATATTGCCTGATCAATGGGATTCTTCGAATCAAGAATACGAATAGGATTCGTACCGATTCGTCTTTTGCTGTCTTCGGAAAGCGAATCAAGATTGAGTTTCAAATATTTCAGAAGCTCTTCGCGCCATTTCCCCCGTGAATCAGTAGAGCCAAGTGTATTAAGTTTTAGATGAAAATTGGAGAAGCCGAGTTTTTGATAAACAGAAAGTGCAAATGTAATGACTTGCAAGTCAGCAAGAGGTGAAGACGAGCCGATAATCTCGATACCGAATTGATGAAATTGCCGTTGCCGACCCAATTGTGGACGCTCGTAACGGAACATCGGAGCACTGTTATAATACAGACGCGAGCATGAAGCTTGTTTCGTTACCAAACTGTGCTCGATAGCTGCACGAACAACTGAAGCCGTAAGTTCCGGCCGTAAAGCCATTTCTTCACCACCTTTATCTGTAAAGAGATACATCTCTTTGGAAACAATATCAGTTTCTTCTCCAACTGATCGTTTAAAGAGTGATGCCTGCTCGAATATGGGCGTACGGATCTCTTCATAACCGAAAAGGCGAGCTACTTCGTCGACGGCACGCTCTATCTCTTTCCAAAGATGCGATTCGGACGGAAGGATATCTTTTGTCCCGCGAGGAGCCCTTAATTCCATCAATCACCGATCCTCTCTTCTTCAGCCTGAAAGATCGAGAGCACTTCATCAGGTGTCTTCGCATCCATGAGTGACTTACGCGCCACATCGGAATTCATAACTTTCGATGCTCGCGAGAGAAGCTTTAATCGGCTGCCAACATCACTATCACGGCTGATGAGCATCAGGACAAGTCGAACAGGTTCGTTATCCATTGCAGCATAATCAATTGGTTCTGCGGTTGTTGCAAACGCAAGAACAATATCCGTAACAGCATCAGTTTTACCATGAGGTATAGCAAAACCCTTGCCAACACCAGTGGACATGATACGCTCACGCTCTATAATGGCAGTTTTTACTTTTGCTTTATCAAGAACGTGTGGATTCATTGCCGCAAGGTCGACCATTTTGCTTAAGAGTTCTTCTTTCGAATCAGCCGTCATTCCGACAGCGATATATTCTGGTTTGAGATAGTTTACTAGCTTCATGCAGTGTTTAACAACAAACGGGAAACTTGTGTCAAAATATAAAATGCAAAGTTACGCAATGAACAAGTCCAAAGACCAAAGTATGATGTCAGAACTACAGTTGTATCATTTTGTGAAGGAGCAATATCTTTATAAATTCGACTTCGAGGGGTGGACTTTAGACTTCGGACTTATTTTTGTACTATGATCATTCTCGGAGTCGACCCAGGAACGCTAGTCACCGGATATGGGGTAATTGAAGTCTCAG
Organism: Ignavibacteriota bacterium; assembly: GCA_003151215.1. The sequence goes on along the minus strand of PLXB01000226.1, from coordinate 1,874 downwards.
GCAAATCACAAGGTACTTTTCAAGCTGTCGAATTCGGCACGATCGAATCGCGAAAGATCAGTACAATGCCAAAACGCCTGGAGACGATCTTTTCCAGATTGCAAGCCGTTATCAAACGTACAAAACCAGATGAATTTGCGATAGAAACGGCTTTTTATGATAAGAATGCACAATCGGCCATGAAACTCGGACAAGCACGAGGTGTTGCCTTAGTAGCGGCACAACTTGCCAGTTTGGAAATTGCCGAATATGCCCCGCGGGTTATAAAAAAAGCAGTGACGGGAAATGGCAATGCTGATAAAAGTCAAGTTGAGTTTATGGTGCGCCGACTTTTGAACTTAACTGAACATGATCGTAAACTTGCCGATGCCTATGATGCGCTTGCAATAGCTATCACTCATGCTATGCGCAGAGGGACAAGCTCAAAAAGTTCGAAATCATGGAAAGATTTTGTACACAATAATCCCGATAGAGTAAAACATGCAAAGTAAAGAGACCCGGTATTCTCTCTTATTTCTATCTTTTTTCCTTTTCTTTGTATCTATTCTTCACTCCCAAGTGATGCGTCCGGAAGATCTTGCACGTGATTATCTTGTCAAGCTTGTCATGAAAGATTCATCGCAGTTCTATGGCATTGTCCTGACTCGGCCGCTTCCTGACCGAATTCTCTTCGAAACTCGTAACGGAAGGCTCGAGATACCTTTGAAAGATATCTATTACGCTGTCGATTACCGATTCAATTTCGTTATGCTCGACGATGTGAAGAAAGACGCGCTCAATAATACGATCGATGAGCAGAAGTTTCATCTGTCACAGCTCATGAATAATCCGAAACTCGAATCGAAATCGATCGTCCATACAAGCAAGCTCGATGTGTTCCGCGGCTACCGGTACCTCTTCGATGATACTGCTCATGTCATCATTTCCACAGACTGGGGCGATTTAACATTTAAGTACCCGGAACTGGCATATATCGAGAACTACTCCGGAAACGATGACCGGAGGAAGGATTTTTATACCACAACATATCTTTCAGTAAAAGATCCGATGGCATCGCAGGGTTTTATTACACCGAATGGACTCCCGTTCGGTCAGGGGAATAATTTTCTTTCTGACTACCTCCTCGGAGGTTTGCAGATCAACTATGGCGCGACCGATTGGCTTTCGATGAATCTTGGTGGAGTATTTCTACCTTTGAAGAATAATATTATTGTAGCGACCGGCGGAGCAAAGTTTACGCCTTTTTCTTCCGAATTATGGCATATATCGGTCGGAGCACAGGGTATGTACTCGCAGGTAGTCAAAACGACCCATCTTGGATTCGGGTACGCAGCGGTGACATACGGCGATTGGGAATCACAGCTGACATTATTTGGAGGCTATACAATTAACTNNGATCTTCGCGATTCAAGCAGCAGAACGAGTCGGGGAGAATTTAAAACTCGGTCTGGAATTCTTCTTTATCTCTAATTTTGACATTGTACCCGTGCTTTTTTCGATTCGATACTTTGATAACGATCTAACGATCGATGTTGGCGTTGCTTTCTCCTTATATAAAGCCGGAGCACTCCAAACAACAAAGACGCTTGGAGAATATGTTTTTAATGTTCCGGATTTTCCGATCGTGCCAGTGGTGAGCGGAAGTTATCATTTCTGATTTGATCTTCGGTATAGCACCCTTTTCACTCAATATCGCATAAGGAAATGCTCCGATAGCGGCCCGATCATCAGTGCAGGGAGGAATGATAAGGCGCTGAGAACGAAGATCAGTACGAAAATAAAAATACCGAATGTAAGCGAATCAACCTTAAGGGTAACCGGAGAAGGAGTCGTGTATTGTTTGGATTGTAAAAGGCCGGCGACCATGAGCGCGC